>CALUQJ010000037.1 GCA_944322865.1 Candidatus Gastranaerophilales bacterium | reverse complement strand
GTTGGTTTAGGCGAAACTAAGAAAACAACTGTTACTGGTGTTGAAATGTTCAGAAAATCTCTTGACCAAGGTCAAGCAGGTGATAACATCGGTGCATTACTTCGTGGCATTGACAAAACTGAAATTCAACGTGGTCAAGTTCTTGCTAAACCGGGAACAATTCACCCACACACTAAATTCACAGCTAACGTTTACGTTTTAACAAAAGAAGAAGGCGGACGTCACACTCCATTCTTCCCTGGTTACAGACCTCAGTTCTACATCAGAACAACTGACGTAACAGGTTCAATCAAATTCGACGGTCAAATGGTAATGCCTGGTGATAACGTAGTTATGGAAGTTGAACTTATCGCTCCTGTAGCTATCGAAGAAGGTATGAGATTTGCTATCCGTGAAGGCGGTCACACAGTTGGTGCCGGTGTTGTAGACAAAATTATTGAATAATTAGGTTTTACAATACTAATAAATTTAAATAACGGCTTGATGTTATATCAAGCCGTTATTGTTTGAGTAAAAACGCTGTTGGCTTATCTTACGCGCTAACACCAGAAAATAAAAAGACGGGATAGAAATTGAACTGAAACCCTAAAACTAGACAAAGTAAAAAGTCGGTTTTAGGGTTTCAGTTCACCTGTCTCTTTTTATGAAAAAATACCCTGGATGCGATTCGAACGCATGACCTACCGCTTAGAAGGCGGTTGCTCTATCCAGCTGAGCTACCAGGGCTTAGGATCCAGAGGGTCTAAACAGA
Source organism: Candidatus Gastranaerophilales bacterium (assembly GCA_944322865.1). Classification (GTDB taxonomy): domain Bacteria; phylum Cyanobacteriota; class Vampirovibrionia; order Gastranaerophilales; family Gastranaerophilaceae; genus CALUVH01. Next base: position 15,650 of record CALUQJ010000037.1, on the reverse strand, counting down.
CTTTTGGTTTGTGGGGTATCTGTATATTCCCTCCGTAATTTATACTACCATAAAAATTTTTTATTGCAATATTAATTAAAAAATTTTATTACTGGTCAGTATTTTACCTGTTTTCGTAAAAATTCCGACAACAAAAATTATCTTTCCCTTAACATTACATTTACCCTTTTTTATGTTTAATATATAATTTTAAAAGAAGATAAATAAGGAATAAGATATTATGCTAACCGGAAATGAAATTAGAAATCTATATTTAAACTATTTTAAAGATAAACATCAGCACACAATTGTAGAAAGTTCCAGTCTTGTACCGGATAACCCGACTGTTCTCTTAACTACAGCCGGCATGTTACAATTTTTGCCGATATTTTTAGGTATTGTCAAATCACCTTATGATCCTGCCCGCGCAACTTCCTGTCAAAAATGCGCACGCGCAGGCGGTAAAGACAGTGATATTGAAAATGTTGGACGCACCCCTCGTCATCATACTTTCTTTGAAATGCTCGGAAACTTCTCTTTCGGCGACTATTACAAAAAAGAAATTATTCCGTGGGCATGGGATTTCGTTACAAATGTTCTTAAACTCGACAAAGATCGTCTATGGATTACTATCTTTGAAACTGATGATGAAGCTTATGATATCTGGCGCAGTGTCGGTGTTCCGGCTGAACGCATTAAAAGAAAAGGTAAAAAAGACAACTTCTGGGGTCCTCCGGGGGCATCCGGCTCTTGTGGTCCATGTTCTGAAATTCACTATGACTTAGGCGAGCAATACAAATGCAACGATCCACGCGGATGCGGTATTGACACCTGTGAATGCGATCGCTGGGTTGAGATTTGGAACCTCGTCTTCACCGAACTTTATCAGGATGAAGAAGGAAACCAATCCCCCCTTGAGCATAAAAATGTTGATACCGGCATGGGGCTTGAACGTATTACAATGGTTTGTCAGGGCGTTGCCTCAACTTTTGAAACAGATCTGTTAAAACCTATTTTAGACAAAGTTTCCGAAATGAGCGGCGTTCCTTACAAAAAATCAGAAAAGACAGATATCTCCTTGAGAATTATCACTGACCATGCGCGTTGTGTAACTTTCCTCATTTCAGACGGTGTAATTCCGGGCAATGAAGGCAGAAGCTATGTCCTGAGAATGATTTTGCGCCGCGCTCTGCGTCACGGCAAAATTCTCGGCATGGATTTACCATTCCTCTACAAGCTCGTGGATGTTGTTGTAGATTTATACGGTGAAGCTTATCCTGATTTAATTAAAAACAAAGCTAAAATCATTGATACTATCAAAAAAGAAGAGGAAAGATTTGCAAAAACTCTTGACCGCGGTTACAAAATGCTTGATGAATTTATTGCAGATAAAAAAGATATTGATGGCGAAAGTGCCTTCAAACTCTATGATACTTTCGGTTTCCCATTTGAATTGACAAAAGAAATTGCAGCAGAAAACAGTCTGAATGTTGATGAAGAAGGATTTAAAGCCGCAATGCAGGAACAAAAAGACCGCGCAAAAGCCGCAACTCAAAAAATCAGTGTGACAGGCGATATTAAATACGCAAAAATAGAAGAAGAAGTCGGTTCTACTGAATTTATCGGATATACAGACAATGAAGCAGACGCAAAAATTCTTGCAACTGTTGAAGGTGACGGATTTTTTGATATTATATTAGACAAAACTCCTTTCTATGCAGAATGCGGCGGTCAGGTTGGCGACAGCGGTATTATTGAAAACGAAAATCTTAAAGCAGAAGTTTTGACCACATTTAAAGTAAACAATCTGTTTGTTCACCGCTCAAAAATTATCAACGGTGATATTACGATCGGTGAAAAAGTGAAAGCTCTTATAGATGTTCCAAGACGTGAAGAAATAAGAGTTCACCACACATCTGCTCACCTTTTGCAAGCTGCTTTAATCAAAGTTCTCGGTGATGAAGTTCATCAGGCAGGTTCTCAGGTTGAAGAAAACCGTATGCGTTTTGACTTTACTTTCTCACGTGCAATGACGCCGGAGGAACTTGAAAAAGTCGAAAATATCATGAACAACTGGATTGCAGAAGGTTATGATGTCAAAACAGATGTTATGGACATTGAACAGGCTAAATTAACCGGTGCAATGGCATTATTTGGTGAAAAATATGACGATGTTGTCAGAGTCGTATCTATAACCGACGGCAAAAATTGTATATCAAAAGAATTTTGTGCAGGCACTCATGCCAGAAACATTCGCGATTTGCGTTTAATTAAAATTGTTTCAGAAGGCGCTATTGCAGCAGGCACAAGACGTATTGAGGCGGTTGTTTCTAAAGCTGCATTTGACTTTATGAATGCAAAAGTTAAAGAAATAGACAAACTTTCTTTGATGTTTAAAACGCATTACGATGAAGTTTTTGAGCGCGTTGAAAAACTTGCTGAAGAAAATAAAGAATTCCAAAAACAAATTACACAGTTGAAGGAAGAAAACGCAAGGGCAAAATTTGCATCCTTCTTATCTAAAGCAAAGGATATAGAAGGCGGCAAACTGTTTATTTCAAAAGTCGAAAACTTTGACGGTGACGCGATTAAGGCAGGTATTGAATATCTTGCACAAAAATTTGGCGAAAGCGTAATTATACTGGCTTCACCGAGAATGGTTGCGGCTAAAGTTTCAGACAGTTTTGTCAAAAAAGGTATAAATGCCGGCAAAATTGTTGGAGAAATAGCGCGCTTTACCGGCGCAAACGGCGGCGGACGTCCGAATTTTGCACAGGGTGGCATAAAAGACGCATCAAAGCTGGATGAAATTTTAATGAAAATTGAAAACGAAATATAGTGAGGGACGCGGGATGTACTCATCCCGCTTTTTTTTGAGAATTTATATAACTCCACAATTTAACTTATTTTTTTCACAGTATTTATGTTATACTAACGATATGACGATAATTCTAGATGGTAAAAAATTAAGAGATAAACTACTTGCTCAATTAGAACAGCGAATTAAAAAGCTTTCGACTCCGCCTTCCCTTGCTGTTATCCTGGTCGGGGAAGATCCTGCCAGTCAAATCTATGTTAATAATAAAAAAAAGGCGGCTGAAAAGATTGGTATTAATTCAATTGTTATAAATCTTCCGGACACAATTGGTGAAGAAGAACTTATCGAGAAGATAGAAGAGTTGAATAATGACAGCGATATAACTGCAATTTTAGTTCAGCTGCCGCTGCCAAAGCATATTGATAAAACTAAAATAATTAACTGTATAAAACCAGAAAAAGATGTTGACGGTTTTACGGTCGCTAATTTTGGACGTTTGTTTTCCTGTCAGAAACCTTATGTTTATCCTTGTACTCCAAAAGGAATTTTATTACTGCTGGATGAGTATAATATTAATCTTGAGGGACAGCATGTTGTAATTATCGGGCGTTCAAATATCGTAGGCAGACCGCTTTCACAGATGATTTTAAATCGCAATGCTACAGTTACTATTTGTCACAGCCACACAAAAAATCTCGCAAGTATAACAAAAACTGCCGATGTTTTAATCTCAGCAGTAGGGGAAAAAATTATAGAAGAAAATATGTTAAAATCAGATTGTATTGTCGTGGATGTAGGAATTTTCAAAGATGAGACCGGAAAAACCCGCGGAGATGTGGATTTTGAAAAAGTTTCGCCAATCACCTCATATATAACGCCGGTTCCGGGCGGTATAGGACCAATGACTATTGCATCATTGATGATCAATACCGTTGAACTATATAACTTACAGCATTCTGAATAGTTAATCAGTTTTATCCGCCGATTAAGTTCAAGCCGCAGCCATTCTTGATACCGTTTTGAACAGCTGTTTTTAAGTTCTGTATCTCTTGGTTAAGAATTTCTATTTGTGAATCCAATGATTCTTTTCGAATTTCCAGCTGCTCTTGTTCTGTTTGTAACTGGATATAGTTAGGGTCTTGATCTAGTTCAGAACCATCAGTAACGCTTTCCTGAATAATACCCATTTCTTTGTTTATGTAAGTTACACGACTGATTACCAGTGTCTGCTCAAAGTTAAGCTGGCTTTTTTGCAGGGTATACAAATTCTTTTGTGCATCCAACGCTAAAAATGTCATCTCATCTCTCCTTGTATTTTATACTCTTCTTACTAATATAAAGTATTTCTATTAAAGCGAATTTCAGAGAGTGTCATTTTCGTTACATTTGTTAATATTATCCTTTAATCATTTGTGTCAGCACACTGTTCTGATTAGTAAAGTTTACGGCAGAAAACTGTTGGGGTTGAGATATAACAGTTTTTTGATTTTTGGTATTGTCAACTTCATAAGAGCGTATCGGACGTTTACCGGTTAAACGTTTCATAAAGTTGTAATATCCTTTTAAGAAGCCTGTAGCATTATTTTGAGCATCTTCCATAGCGATTAATTCATCTCTTGTGTGCTGTTTAACCGGTGTACCTACAGATTTTCTTGTTAAAATTTCTCCGAGTGTTGTATCAACAAGAGTTATCCAGCTCATACCTGCAAGTGAACGGTTATACTGATTTCTGAAGGTAGAATTAAACAAGTCTATTAATAATGTTTGATAGAACAATCTGGAACCTTCTTGTACAAATCTTTCTTTAAACTTGGTATTAGCGCCTTCTTTATCGTTACCGTTAGATTTTAACATAACCATGTTGTAGTTATCTGTCATCAGGAACCATAATGTAGCGGCGGTTGAGGCAGTTTTTGCAAGATTTGATAAATCGCTGTTTGAGATATTTGATAAGCTGTCTACGTTAAAGGCTTTCATAGTCATATCACTGACAAAAGTTTTAAAATCTTTGGCATTATAGTTGTCTTTCAAAGCTTCACGTCCGATTCTGTCAATTGCGTTTCTGAAATCAGCAAGACGTGCTTTTTCAGCCTTAGATTTTGCATTAGCGAGTTCCTCAGCTATTTTGGACGGTGATTTCGGTTTTTCAGGGATTTTTAATGCTTTTCTAAGGTTTTTGCCGGCAAATTGTAAAAGTTGGTTGGTATATCTGTAAGGTAAAGTTACAGTGTTGTAAGCAAATTTGAACGGCGCAATTACAAAATCAACTGCTATTTTGGCTCTTTTGTCTTTTTCTCCAAAAGTAATATAGCCGTTTGCCGTATGTTCTTTTGCAAAATTTCTAAAGTCTTGAGCCTGTTTATAGAACCCGTTTTCTTTGCGTTCAAGAATTTCCATTATTTTATCAAATTTTTCAACCGGCATTTTGTAATCAGGATTTACGGTTATTTTTCTATAGAAATCTTTGAACGGAGCAAATGCCGTGTTAAAGATGTTATCAACCATTTTGAATTTTCTGAGTCCTTTAATTGCATATCCTGCTCCAATTACAACGGCAGAGGCTTTCATCAATGTATCAAAGGAGAGCAGTGGTTTTTGCTGGGCTGGTTTAGGTGTCGTGGTTTGATTTTCACCTTTAAATGCAACATCTTTAGGCTGTTCTTTTATTTCTACAGGTTTAATTTTAGCTTCCGGAGCGTTATTTTTTTCGTTAATAGCGCGTGCTTCTTCCGGTGTTAAACGCGTAATGTATTTACCGTTAGACAAACGTGAGAACATTTCTGTTATCAATACTGTAACACCTGTCATCAACATAATTCCGAGTTTGGAATTGTTAATATATTTTTGTAAAGCTCCGAGGGTTACAAGTGTCAGATAACCGCTTGAAACAATTCTGGCAACTTCTTGTTTAAACCTTGTTTTTCTTTCTTTATCAGCTTGAACAGGATCGTCATCCATCATTCTTGATAGGTTATAGGCATCATTTGCAAGGAAAATTGCAGGCGGCAGTCCTGAAACGAGTCTGTTAAGGGAACGTTCGTGTTTAGTGTCATAACTTCCTTTTTTAGGGTCGTACATTTTTAATTTTTGACGGATCATTTTTTCGTTAACCAAATCCTCCGGTAAAGCGGACTGCGGCATAGAAAGGAATTTTCCGTCTTTCATTTTTCCTTCCATGGTTGCCTGGGTTTCCATAAGCCCGCGGAGTGCATTGAATTTTGAATCGAATTTTGAACGTTGTCTTATATTTTTAAAGAAATCGGTTTTTAAAACGTTATCAGACCATTTTTTAAGCGGTTTGATTTTGCCGAGCATAGCAATTGAGCCGTTCAGCAAATCAAACGGAAGTATTTTGACAGGGTAAATCAAACCGTCCCAAACTAATTGCGGAATACGTTTTTTATAAAGAGTAACCTCATCACCATTTATGTGCAAGAGTTTTTTAGCTAACTTTGATTTTTCCAGATTTTCGAACAATTCACGTCCCATAAAATCAGTGTATTTGTCGGCAAACTGCAAGAAGCTTTCTTTACTATATGGTGTTGTGTTGGTCTGCTTATACAATAATCTGTCTAATAAATTTAATGAAGATTTTGCAACCGCAGCCGGTTTATTGCCCATAAAAGAAAGACCTTCAAAAGATAAATTCATTGAATTTGTTTTTAAAGGTCTCTCATTATTAAAATATTTATTTTGTGACATGTACTCGGAAGGAAATTCAGGGATTCGATTCGGGGACATGTAAGCTGTCTTTAAATCGTTATAGTCCTTGTATTTGTTATGCACCTGACGGTGAGTTCGTACTTGCATAATAAGTCCATCCTTCCCAGAGTTATTTTTTACAAAACATGTTTTTTCTGCAACCCCATGAGTACAAAATTTTAACATGACTTAACATAGTATATACCCAAATAACCGGTTGTAAATACAACCGGTTATTTGAAGTTACTTTTTATAAAAAGAATTATTCAACTTCGATAGCGCTTACAGGGCACGCATCAGCTGCTTCTTTAACACAATCCATGTTATCTGCAACAGCTGATTCATCAACCTGAGCAATACCGTCTACTGAAAATACAGCGTCACAAATTGATTCGCAAGCGCCGCATCCAATACAAGAGTCGTTAACTTTTACTGTCATTTTAGTATCTCCTTTTTTTATTATTACATTGGCAGTTAGCTGCCGGATTTATTTTAACATCAAAAAATTAAAATATCCAGTCTTTTATAAGTTTTGCAACATAATCAAAACCGTTAATTAATCCCAAATCTTTAGGCGAAATTTTTTGTCCGAAAACCAGTAACGGCACGTATTCGCGGGTATGATCAGTGCCCGGAACAGTCGGGTCGCAGCCATGATCAGCTGTAATAATCAGTAAGTCGTCCTCTTTTAATTGCCCTATAATATCGGTCAGGTATCTGTCAATTTCCTCTATTGCTTCCCCGTAACCTTTGGCATTATTTCTGTGACCGTAAAGCATATCAGTATCAACAAGATTTGTGAATATTAAATAATTATTGTTCTCTCCTGCTTTAAAATCTGGATAAGCAATCGCATCAAGCGGAAGTTCTTCTTTAATTGCCTTAAGCGTTAATTCAAGCCCTTCTTTGTTTGACCCTGTATGAATTGCATGAGTTATGCCGGATTTTGAGAATATATCTTCAATTTTACCTATAGCAACGACTTTCATGCCGGCATCTTTTATATCATTTAGCAGAGTTCGGGAAGGTACCATTGAATAATCACGACGGTCTTTTGAAATTCTTGTCGGTTTGCCGTCTATAATCTTATAAGGACGCGCGATTACGCGTGACACGTTATAATTTCCTTCATCTAAAATCCGTCTTGCAGTCAGACACCAGTCATAAAGTGTTTCCAGTGGGATTAAATCAGTATCCAGAGCGATTTGAAAAACGCTGTCCGCACTGGTGTAGACTATAGGAAATTTTGTTTGGTGATGTTCATCGTTAAGCTGTTCAATAATGGCAGTGCCGCTTGCCGGACAATTGGCAAGAATACCGCCGCAGCCTGTTTCTTCGATAAATTTTTCAATTAATTCTTGAGGAAAACCCTCCGGAAAGGTTGCAAAAGGTCTTTCTGATACAAGTCCGGCAAGTTCCCAGTGTCCGGTTGTCGTATCTTTGCCTTTTGATTTTTCCTGCATTGTTCCGTATTGCCCGACAGCGTCAGGATTTTTGGCAATACCTTCAAAATCCTGAACATTACCTAACCCTAATTTTTCCATATTCGGTACTTTTAAACCGTGATTGAATGAACAAACATTACGCAATGTGTTGCATTCAGGAATGTCGTTAAAATCTCTACAATCGGGCATTGCTCCGATACCACAGGAATCTATCACCATTACAATTGCTCTTGACATCTTTCAGCTTCCTTTTTTTAACTATAACTTTGATTATATTATAGCACAAATTATTCTTCTGAATCGATTTTTGCAATATCAAGAATTGTATAGGCATTGAAATCTATGTTGCCGAAAATTATTTTAACCTTATTTTCTTCTTCGGGTAAAAGTTCTACAAAATTAATGTACTTTTGTCCGAAATCATCTTTTGTTTCGCATGCCGGAAGTTGTGCGATTAAGTAATGTGCCTGATAGAGTTTTATAACAGGTTCTCCGTTAATTTTTTCACCCACAATCTGATAATGTCCGATTGGAATTACATGGTTAACATCAGCTTGCAATGGCACCGGAATGCATAATACCGGTAAATCTTCGTCAACTTTATTTATAAAATCTGTTTCGTTACTCTGGCGGTAACTTTCACCTTTTGGTATGTTTTTGTTTTTCTTTTTGCCGAATTTCTTTTGTTTCAGTTTTTCTACAACACTGTTAAACTCTTCGTCACTTACCGGCTTTTGCCCGTAAGAGTTATGATCCCCGCTCATATTATCCCATAGATCGCCATCTGCAAAAGCACAGCCGCCTGTGATAAATATTATTGTAAAAACTATCAGTAATATTTTCTTCATATTTCTATTTTAATGTTTTTTTGCAAGAAGTAAACATCTGTTTATATGAATCTTTTGTTTTTGTTATTAAACCGGAAAAAATACTGTTATTTTGAAAAAACTCTGCTGTTTATGCTAATATACATATGTAATGACAGAAGGACAAATATACAAAATTCATTCCGATTTTTATTATATAGATGACGGCATAACAACCGCCGTCTGTAAAGTTCGTGAAGTTTTGAAAAAACGTAAAGAAAAGATCTATGTCGGTGATTTTGTTGAATTTGACAACGGCGTTATTACAGAAATAATTCCGCGTAAAAACTATATTGCACGCCCGAGTGTTGCAAATATCGACCAGATAATTATTGTTTCCGCGCTGAAAGAACCGGATTTAAAGCTTTCACAACTGGATAGATATATTGCTCTTGCTCACTATTACAATATACCGGCAAAATTATGTTTTAACAAAAATGATCTTAAATGGGATAAGCATCTTAAAGAAAAAATATCCCGAATTTACGGAACACTCGGGTTTGAAATAGTTTATACCTCTGCAACAGAACATAACGGTATAAAGGCTTTTGAAAGACTTTTAAAAGATAAAACAAGTGTTTTGTGCGGAAATTCCGGTGTCGGCAAGTCCAGTTTAATAAATGCCATTAATCCTGATTTACACCTAAAAACAAAAGCAGTGAGTGACAAACTCGGACGCGGTACCCATACAACACGACACTGTGAAATTATAAAACTCAATGATTCCTCAAGAATTGTTGATACTCCAGGATTTAGTAACGTAAAATTTGATTTTATCATGCCGGCTGATGTTGATTTGCTTTTTGATGATATAAAAATTTACAGGGATAAATGCAAATACAGCGACTGCCTGCATATACATGAAGACGGGTGTAATGTTCTGGCAAATATTGATAAAATTGATTCTTCACGCTATGAGAGTTATCTCACATTCGTTGAAGAAGCCGATGCATATAAAGAACTTGTTAAATATGAAGGCAAAAAAACAGAAGTTTTTACAAAAAAAATAAATAATAAACACGTTGTAAAAATCAGCGGCAAAAAACGTCAAAATTCCCGCAGAACCCTAAAACAGAACGTATATAAGGACATAGAAGAAAATGATGAATGATGTAAAAATGACCATGGACGAACTTATTAAACTGGTGGACAAAAAACTTGATGAATTTATGACAGTACAGCAGCCGGAAGATTTATTTAAATCAATGCGTTACACTGTGCTTTTACCGGGGAAAAGATTAAGACCCGTAATGTGTCTTGAAACCTGCCGTATGCTGGGCGGCGAAATTGAAAAAGCAATACCGGCAGCCTGTGCAATAGAAATGCTGCATGCTCAAACTCTTATCCATGATGATTTGCCGTGTATGGATAATGATGATTACAGACGAGGTCAAAAAAGTAACCACAAAGTATTTGGAGAAGCCGTAGCTGTCCTTGCAGGAGATGCACTGCTTACCTTTGCACCGCAGATTTTTTTGCAAAACTCGGTTTATTTATCCGCGGAATGCAAACTTAAAGTTCTGGAAGAATATCATAAATTTGCCGGCGCATACGGCGTAATCGCAGGACAGGTTATTGATATAGAAAGCGAAAACGGAAAATTTACGCAAGAAAAACAAGATACTCTAAAATACATTCATCTGCATAAAACAGCTGACTTATTCAAACTCTCAATAAGAACCGGCGCAATTATTGCAAAAGCTGATAATGAAAAACTTTCTTTATTAACAGATTTTGCGGAAAAACTCGGGCTTGCCTTCCAAATAGCAGATGATATCTTAGATGAAATATCAACATTTGAAGCACTTGGCAAAACCCCGGGGAAAGATAAAACAGCCGGAAAACTTACTTATGTAAGCCTTTTCGGGCTGGAGGAAGCAAAAAGTAAACTGATTTGCCTGTTTGAGGAATGCTATGATATAATAAACTCAAACGGATTTAAATCAGAGATATTTACAGATATTATAGAAGGAATAAAAAAACGGGTTAAAATATGATTACCAGTATTATAAACACAGGATATGAAGTAATAGCAACAGGATTGTTATCAGCATTTACAGCTCAAATATTAAAATTTATTATTTTTACGATAAAAACAAAAAAGATAAACTTCAAAATATTTTCAACAACAGGCGGCATGCCAAGTTCACACTCTGCGGGTGTAATGGGATTATCTACTGCAACCGGAATAATCACAGGTTTTGACAGTGTAGTATTTGCGGTAGCAATAGGATTTTCCCTGATAACAATGTATGATGCGGCAGGTTTAAGACGCGCCGCAGGAAAAACAGCAGCCTGCCTTAACAGAATGATGGATGATTTCTATAAACACGATGTACAGGCAATAGGCGGAAAACTTAAAGAACTATTGGGACATACCCCGTTTGAAGTCATTGCAGGCGCTTTTTACGGTATAGGCGTTGCATACTGGGTACATTTTCATCTTTTGTGCTCTTAATGTTTCGTCATAAACTTGCTTTTTTTTCTTATTTATGCAATAGTATTCGTGTTGTGGGCTTATAGATTATGATATCTATATTCGGAATTAAACCCTTAGGTAAAAGAAAGATTAAACTCTAGCGGATGAGCGTTCCAGAATTTAATTACAAGTATATAAAAGAAAGAGCGGGTGCCGGCAGCTGGCGCCGCGGATATGAATACCATACAAAAGATATGGTATTTGATACTTATCCTGAAAAGAATTTCTATATGGGCAAAGTCAAAGGAAATTTCCAGGATCACTATAATACTGATTTAATTTTCAAAAAAAACAAAGTTGAAGCAAGATGCAATTGCCCTTTGAAAGAAGAGTGGTGTAAACACGCAGTAGCAGTTGCTCTAAAAGCAATTGATGAGCACGCATACGAAGATTGGCTCGAAACCAAATATGGCATAGAAACCGACTTTCCGGATGAAAATACAGCACTCACGGAAGAACCGGACGGAAGTTATCTTTTTCATTTTAATGCAAAACGCAAAGCTAATTACTTTTCTATCCTTGTACGCTCCCGTGAAACCGGTAAAGTTGTACGCCAGATTGAACCTATTTTAATGGCTTTGATTGAAGCGCAAAAACAAGACCCGAAATTTAAACTTAACAATTCACAAAAAGTTGAAGTCGCAATATTCCAACAGCTTTTAAAAATTTCACGTCAGGACAAAAAAGCCGGCTGGTACGATATTCCGATTACAAAATTCGGTCATATGTTCACCCTTCTTGGTATGGCAGATGAAGTGTTGGATGAAAAAACAAAAGAACGTTTAAAATTTACCAATCAGGAATGGAAATTAGTACTTTATGTAAATACATCACAAGCAGGCAACATACTGTTATCTCTTGAATGGAAACGCCCTGATAAAGATGATGTTTACCCGTTTGAAGAGGTAAGATATTTTTCAAGACACCTCAAATGGGGCAGATATAAAAATCTTATTTTCCCGACAAATGTCGCAATGCAATCACTTCCGCAAAATCTTCTTAAATCATCATTTACCGATTTAAAAGATTCGGATGGCGGGCAGTTTATTTATGAAGAACTCCCGAAACTCCAAAAAATAATGGAGGTTGATATTGCGGAAAACATCAGTAAACTTATGCTGGAAGAGCGACCGCCTGTTAAAATCGTTACGATGGGCATTGATTATGACCAGTCACTGAAAGCATCTTTGGAATTTGAATACGACGGCGTCAGAGTCCCGTATTCCAAATTAACCGATAAAACGCCTTACATAACAATAAAAAAATCCGGTGATGATTTTGTATACTGGATTAAACGCAATCTTAAACACGAACAGGAAGCATATAATATGCTGCTGGCATGCCGCTTTGTACCGATGCAGACAAACAACCTCGCGTTAGAAAAAGAAAACGCAATAGATTTTTATAATTATTATATAAAACAGGCAGGCGACGGCTGGAAGTTTGTCGAAAAAGACGATATGTCATTCTTTAAACTTCTTGATGATCCGTTTGAACTCTGTGCAAAAATAGATTTCAGCGAAGAAACTCAGGACAGTTTTGAAGTATTCCTCTACGGACGTGTGGGAGAAGAAATAATCAGTTTTGATGAAATATACGAAACAATACAGGGCGGAGAAAAATACAGCAGAATAAGAAGCCTCGGGTTTGTAGAATATCCAGCTCAGGACATTTATAGCCTGCTTAGAACACTGAACTCTTTTGATGTGTTCCGAAACCCTGACAATAAATTTATTGTAAAAACCTATCGTGCAGGTCTTATTTCAGAGATGAAAAACCTTAATGTTAAACTGGATCTGAGCGATAATTTTGCAAAATTCTGGTCGCAGATATCCAACTTTTCAGCAACTGACGATTTGCAGCTGCCTAAAGGCATCAATGCAGATTTTCGTGAATACCAGCTTAAAGGTTTTGGCTGGCTCTGGTTTATGTATACATACGGCTTAAACGGAATACTTGCGGATGACATGGGGCTTGGTAAAACCTTACAGGCATTAACTGTCTTACAAAAGGCAAAAGAAGAGGATGGAACTGAACCAACACTTGTTATATGTCCTACAACTGTTGTGTTCAACTGGGAATCTGAAATACAAAAATTTGCCCCGACATTAAGCTGCCTGAAACTTACCGGGGTTGACCGCAAAAATCTGTTCAAAAAAATACCGGAATATGATGTAATAATTACAAGTTACGCACTGGTAAGGCGTGATATAGAAAAATTAAAAGATTATAATTTCCGATATGTCATACTTGATGAATCCCAGAACATTAAAAATGCGCTTTCACAAACCGCACAAGCAGTGAAAAAACTCAATGCAGCACATAAACTGGCACTTTCAGGTACTCCTATAGAAAACAAACTTGAAGAATTGTGGTCAGTATTTGATTTCCTTATGCCGGGATTTTTGTTTAATATGTCAGAATTTAACCAGCGTTATGTGAACCCGATTATGGAACGTGCGGATAAAACAGTTGAAAAACGGCTTAAACTTCAGATCTATCCGTTTATTTTACGCCGTATGAAACGTGATGTTGCAAAAGACTTGCCAGACAAAATGGAAAACATCGCATACTGCGAACTTACAGATGAACAAAAAGATTTTTATTTGCAAGTACTTGACAGCACAAAAGAAGAATTGTTCAAAAGTATTGAGCAAAACGGTTTGGAAAAAAGCAGACTTTCTATTTTCTCAGCCTTGCTCAGACTTCGTCAGATTTGCTGCCACCCGCGGCTTTACGATAAAGAAAATGTTAAACACATATCTTCTTCCGGCAAATTTGAAAAACTTAAATCAATGCTTGAAGAAATTATATCAGAAGGTCACAGAATATTGTTGTTCAGCCAGTTTGTCAACATGCTGGATATTGTAAAAGGCTGGCTTGAACGTGAAGGAATAAAATACGAATACCTTACCGGAAAAACTAAAGACCGTCAGGCGGCAGTTGAAAACTTCAATTCAGACCCGACAATTCCAATATTCCTGATAAGCTTGAAAGCAGGCGGAACAGGATTGAATCTAACCGGAGCCGATTATGTAATCCATTATGACCCGTGGTGGAATCCGGCAGTAGAAGATCAGGCAACAGACCGTGCATACCGTATAGGTCAGACTAAAAAAGTTTTTGTATATAGACTTATCACTAAAAATACGGTTGAAGAAAAAATACAAAAACTTAAAACAATTAAGAGAAACCTTGTTGACAGCGTAATTTCAGTAGATAGAAACATTGTAAAATCACTAACAATGGAAGACATCAAAGAAATATTTTCAGTAGATTAGTGCATGGATGAAATTTTTCGATAAACATAGGTCGGCTTTACTGTATACTCGTGTTGGTAGCAATAGCGCGCGTCCGACCTGCGTCTTTAGCGGGATTTTGTCCTCTCCGAGGGGGTGGACAGGTCCACTTTTACACATTGGAACGAGATTGGTATGTTTTAAAGGGCAACATGGAAAATCCCACATTGCCTTATTTTTGAAATGAACTTAACGTCTTAGCGTCTTAACGTCTTAACGTCTTTTGAACAAGGCAACGCTTAAATCTTGCATTGCCCTATTTTTGTAACGAACTTATTCCCTTATTCCCCTATTTCCTTATTCCCTTCCAGTAGGAGGCATCAAGCCTCTTACTGGGAAAAATCGCGCGAATCAGGAATTGGAAAATTAATCACCTAGGCAAACCGCGAGGTAGTAGCTGGTGTCGCGGCCGTTGTAGCCCCAGCTCGTGCGGGTAGGTTGGAAGTCGCGGTCGTACGCGTTGTACTGGCTGTACTCCTGCCCGGACCAAACGGAGAAGAAGGAATAAGGTGATTGAGCTAAGAAGAGCGAAGCTCGATCAGCATCCCAATTTGTGTATGTTATGCTGTTTCCACCATTTATTGTATCGGCATCAGGATATATGTATGCCGCTAATTGTTCTAGCTGAGCTTGAGTTGGCATGTTTTGAACTCCGCCGCAGGCTCTTACTGCACCTGCCCAATAATCAGTTTCCTCTTCACATGCTGTTATTCCTAATGTACCTTCTGATACTGCTTGGTTACATTCTTCTAATGTCATCGGGCTATAGCCACCGTTTTGTGGTCCTAATATCTGTGTTATGCACATTGTATCTTTTAACTCAGGTATCATGCAACCTGTTACGCCGGCTAATTGTTCTACGTTTATCTTACCAATATCTTTTCCGTTTGTATTTGGGTTCTTATTACCGGATACATCGTATAATATTGCCATTGAATTGCTTGTTGCGCTAAACTGATTATTATACGGATCTTGCGTTGCATTTGGATTATATGCTATTATCGCGTTTACTCCGTTTGCAAACTGTACCCCTACAGTATCACTTTCCCAGTCCAAACCAAA
>CALUQJ010000036.1 GCA_944322865.1 Candidatus Gastranaerophilales bacterium | reverse complement strand
AAAAACATAACCAAAAATCTTTTTCTTATTCTTTTCATCATCACCTCAAACTTATTTAAACATTGATATTTATATCAACATAAGAGTTGTATGTCAAGTATTAATTGTTTGAAATTTCTACTTATTTTCCTTTTTAAAATGTGCTTTCATAAGTAAATCCATATATTGAGCTGCTGCATAGGTATAACACGAATCATCACTGGCGTCACAGTCTGTCACAGCATCTAAGATTTGTGAAAGTTTTTTATATGATTTTTTATACTTTTTACCCAGTTTAGAAAATAACTCATTTAAATTGCTGTAATCATTATTAATTCCGTTTAAAAAAATCAAAGCAATGAGAGATTCTTCAACGGCTGTATTTTCTTTGTAGGACAAATTATACCATTTGATAGCATCATCTGCATAAGAAAGTTTACCGGTTTCAACATATGCAAGAGTTGCAGATAATCCCATTGTATTATAGAACTTGTCCGGTATTCCGTTCTTTTTTATATAAGCGTTCATATATTTATAGAACATTTCAGAATCTTGTTGATCGGTTGCAAATTGGGTAAACTCTTCAAACTTATCAATATCAAGTTGTGAAATCATAAATTCTGCCCAATCCTTTTTGGCGCTATTAATTACAGCCGGTGCATTAATTTTGTCTGCATAAAATGAATTAGGCAGAGCAAAATTTATATTCTGCGCCTCAGCAGGATCTAAAAGTGAGGTTATGATACCTAACAGTTTCCCTTGAGTATTCATAAGAGCCCCGCCGCTTGACCCTTGCGATACAGGGGCTGAAAATTGAATATAATTCTTTGTAAATTGATTTATAATCCCGTCTGAAAGTACAAATTGCAAAGTTTGAGGGTTAGATATCGCATAAATTTTTTCACCAATTTGTAAATTGCCGGAAGGATTCAGAGCAAAAGGAACAAATTTACGTTTAGTATCAAGAGTTAATATTGCAACATCTGTTTTGGGGTTGAGATATCTGTAACCATTAACATAATATATTGCACCATCTTCTGATTTCACAAATATATAATCTGCATTAGCAATAACATGGAAACAGGTAACAAAAGTCCCGTCATCTTTGAGAATAGCACCGCTTCCTGAACTATCTTGAGTTGCGACAAATAAAACAGAAGGAACCTTTTTCTTGTACAAATCTGCTGCCGATAAAGTTGTATTACCTGTAGCGGCAAACACTGTTTGCCCTAGAAATAAAACAAGAGAAAACAACCCTATAAAAAACTTTTTTGTAAGCATAATCAATTTCACCTTTCCAAACCTTAATATTTTATAACATATTTTTAATATTTTTGCAAGCAGTCAGAGCTGCTTTAAATTAATGATTCTTTTATACCCCTGCAAATATAAATTTATAAATAATAAAGTAATAGATTATATTCAGGCAAATACCAGTCCAGAAAAATGTAAGCGCAAATTTGTTATTTTTGTATTCCTCGCTAAACTTCCAGACAAATTTTTTGCGGATTATTATTTCCAGAAAAAACATATTCGGGAAAAATAGCAATACAAAAAATATAAGATAGTATATTGTGAAGTTCCAGAGATAATATGATCGGAACATAAAAGATGAAAGAAAATAGTTGATAAGATAAAGTAGAATAACTACATATATGTTTGATGCATAAATATTGAATGTTAAATTTTGATTTATTTTGAACGGGTTCATACAAATATTAAAGCACAAAAATAAACTTAAAATTTAATAATATGACATAGAATTTATATCAACATTGCAATTATTATATTATAAAAAACATATCTGCAAAAATAAATATGTAACAATATACCATAGAAAAAATATGCTTTTGAAAACCAACTATTACTATACTCTATAGTAAACTTCCATAGAATTTTTTTCTTTATTATAATTTCTAGAATAAATAAAAAAATAATACAAGGATAAAAAATTATTAAACAAATGATAGGTAAAAACGATAAGAACACTGAATCCATAGATGAATACTTACAATATGCAATGTCTAATAGACTCAATACAGCCAAGACATACCCGCTGAATGCAAAAATATTAAATGTTAGATTTTGATTTATTTTAAACGGATTCATACAGATATTAAAGCACAAAAATATTTTTTAACTTGTAATTAAACAACGTGACATTTCGATTAATTTATATGTAATATAATACACTACTAAATTTAATAAAATCCCAATCCAAAAATACCCTAAGGCTAATTTATTTTTATTATATTTTTCATTAAATTTCCATACAAATTTTCTATGGTAAATAATTTCGCAAAGATAAGTAATCGGCAAAAAGGCAAAGACAAAAAAATTAATATAAAAATAGCAAAAAAGAACGACTAATAATATATAAAAAACAGGAAGTGGTAAAAATAAATGTACTAATAGATATATTGACGCCATTAAATACCCACTAAATGAATAAATATTAAATGTTAAACTTTGATTTATTTTGAATGGATTCATACAGATATTAAAACACAAAAATAAACTTAAAATTTAATAATATGACATAGAATTTATATCAACATTGCAATTATTATATTATAAAAAACATATCTGCAAAAATAAATATGTAACAATATACCATAGAAAAAATATGCTTTTGAAAACCAACTATTACTATACTCTATAGTAAACTTCCATAAAAATTTTTTCTTTATTATAATTTCTGAAATAAATAGAAATATAATACAAGGATAAAAGATTATTAAACAGATTGCAGGAAGAAAAAATAAAAACATAGATTCCAAATATGAAAATTTACAGTATTCGAAATGTAACAAACACAATACACTCAAGACGTACCCGCTGAATGCAAAAATATTAAATGTTAGATTTTGATTTATTTTGAACGGATTCATACAGATATTAAAGCACAAAAATATTTTTTAACTTGTAATTAAACAACGTGACATTTCGATTAATTTATATGTAATATAATACACTACTAAATTTAATAAAATTCCAATCCAAAAATAGCAAAGTGCAAGTTTATTATGTTTATATTCAGTATTAAATTGCCATAATATTTTTTTGCGAAATATAATTTCGATAAAAAACAGACCAAGCAATACAGATAAAAAATAGAAAATATAATAGTACGCAAAAATTATGGCAAAACCAATATAAATTATTATAAAGACTTGTGAATACCAAAATAAAACTATATGGATTAATGCTATTAAATATCCACTTAATGCATAGATATTAAATGTTAGATTTTGATTTATTTTAAATGGATTCATACAGATATTAAAACACAAAAATATTTTTTATTAAAGATGTTGACAAATATTATAATTTGTGTTACAGTTATAGTATAAATTAATAAAGTAAGATAAAGAGTAAGGATTAATTATTATGGTTAGCCTTACTCTTTTTTAGTTTATAAACCCTATAGGAGGTAAATAAAATGATTAAAATTCCATAAAATATTATACGTTGAACAACATAACTTTCTCTAAATAATAGTTCGCAAATAAACGGCGTCAGGAATGTAAAGAAGTTAGCCCATAGACCGATATAAAAGTACATAAAAGCGCGTGTACTATGCTTGTATTCTTCATTAAATTCCCAGCACAATTTTCGCTGAATTAATAATCTCAAGATTAACTCTAACAAGACAAGCACTACAAGCACGCCAAGAACACCTAACAAAATCACCCAATGCATACCTACTACAAGAAAATACGCAGCTATTGCAGAAGGTGCACTCTTCTCTAGCTGAAAAAAATCCAGATAGACAATTATTGAGACAAAAATATGGGCAACCAGATTTACCCAGCCAACCAACGCTGCTATATTTAGAGTTAGTGATTTGTTTATTTTTAATACGTTCATAAATTAAGTTTAACATGAGATTTAATAATATGACATAGAATTTATATCAATATTGGAATTATTACATTATTATAAACATATCTGAAAAAATAAATATGTAACAATATACCATAGAAAAAATATGCTTTTGAAAACCAACTATTACTATACTCTATAGTAAACTTCCATAAAAATTTTTTCTTTATTATAATTTCTGAAATAAATAGAAATATAATACAAGGATAAAAGATTATTAAACAGATTGCAGGAAGAAAAAATAAAAACATAGATTCCAAATATGAAAATTTACAGTATTCGAAATGTAACAAACACAATACACTCAAGACGTACCCGCTGAATGCAAAAATATTAAATGTTAGATTTTGATTTATTTTGAACGGATTCATACAACAATTATATTACAAAAATAAGGAGAAAATTATGGATAAAATAAAACTTTATGAAAACTTAGAAAAATTAGCTATACATGTATACGAGCCGAATAATAAGCCTATCCCGCAAGGTTGGGAGTTGATAACTACCAGACAGGTTGCTGCCACCGGATTTAAAGGCGCAATATATTATAATAAAGAAAACAATATTGCTGTAGTTGCTTTTGCTGGAACAGATTTTCCAAACAATTGGAAAAGTAAATCTCAACTAGAAGAATTTTTAAAAGACTCACAGAATGATAAGCTACTTGGCACAGGAGAAACACCCGTCCAACTTCACGCAGCAGTAGAATTTTACGAATGGGCGCGAGAACATTTTCCTAAAGCAAATTTAATCTTAACAGGTCATTCGCTCGGCGGCAGTCTTGTCCAACTGGTATCTGCACAAACCGGTACTAAAGGAGTCACATTTAATGCATTTGGAACGGGAAAAATACTTGAAAATGAAGGTTATAAAAATTGGCGACATATTAATGTCGATAATATTGGCAATTTAACGGATGCCGTATTTAAGATAAATTTTGACAAACAGGCAGGAGATACTTATGTATTGGACGACACTTTGAATAAAAAAGAAATTCGTGATGTTATATTAAATAGTAAAAATATAATTTCTATCACAGACAAACACCCTATAGAAAGTATGCCTTCTCTTGAAAGAGCAGCTAAGATACCTCCTGTTGAAAAGCAGCCTCGTAAGGGAATTATAGAAAGCTGGATGATAAAAAAGGATCTGGATAGAGAATCTCTCAATTTGTATAAAGAATATATAAAACAGCTTCTTGAGCAAAAGTATCAGGATTTAGAAGAAATACAGCAAGAAGCAGAACTCAATAAGCAGGCTGAAATAGACGCCAAGCGCAGGCTGGCAGAAAATGATTATATAAACCAGCTACGTTCTATTGTGCATCAATATGGCAATATGTCTATTGATATCCAGACCTCAAGCGGCAGACGAGAACACATCCAATCCGGCAATATTCCGTCACAGGCAAGACCGGTTCGCCAACAACAGTTTCAAATAAGAGGCAATTCGGTTCAAGATGTTACACAGCAGATTAAAAATATTCTTAATCGCTACCGGTAATCCTCTTTACAATATTTTTTCTTATGGTATTGTAAAGATATGATTAGATTAATCCAATACCGACGTATACGCAGAGATTTAAAAAAAGGCTTGTTTATCAGATAATGCCCGCTGCTTACTGTCGGAATAAAATATTGAACAAGACCTTTTTTAAATAGAAAAGGTCTTGTTTTTTGTTAAAAAACGTAAATACAAGCATTAAATCAGGCAATAAATATTTTTACAGGTTTTATAAAGAAAGTGAAGGTGTGACTATGAATTTACGACGAAACTCAATCATAATGGCGAACGCCCCTATCGTCAGATTACAGAATTTAATCTGGGGCTTGTAGTACACAGATTGAGACGGATTTTTCCGCAGAAGGATAGAAATAATGATACCCAAAATTACCGCTAGCGCAATATATTCAACATTAGGAAATAACAGTTCATTAGTACCTCTGGCTGTCAAAGACGTTGCAAACAGTCTAGGTTTAACAGCAGGTTCATATGTCACAGGCGATTCTCTTGAAGGCAAAGACAGATTTTTAGATGAGTTCGGAACACAGGCTATCTGGCTTTTCGGACTTCCGGTTTACAAAAAGATTACAGACCTCACACTATACAGAGCTTTAAAAATCGACCCGAAAGTCGATGTCAGAATGCTGGAAAAACCGGATTTACTTGACAAAGCCATAGAACTTTCACCGTATGTGGTTAAACAGGGCGCAAGACCTAAACACGATATTCTCAAAGAAGGTCTTATTGCTATGAAAAACAATCCGAAATTCTCTAAAACTCTTATGATTAGCAAATTCGGTATTGCAACACTTTTGACAATATTTTCTTATGCAAGCCTCACAAAATACAGACACAAAAAAACAAGAGAAGCTGCAAAAAAAGAGATTATGGCACAAAAACAAAAAGAAATGGCGGCAAAACAGTTTAATAAACCTTCACTGCAATCATTCTTGAATAATACTAAGCCGGCAGACAGGTCTAAAGATAATGCACCTGCATTCACCGGACTTGGAAGTTTTGCAGCGCAGGCTGGCGATAAACTTAAAAACTTTATGTTCGACCCTGTCCAAAACTTAATGATTGTAGACGGTACAATTACCGCTGAAAGACTGTCAGATTCAAGAAATAAACAGGAATTTATCGGTTATTCCATAAAAGAAGGGGCAACCTGGGCATTTATGTATTTTGCAAGCAAGCCTATACAGAAATTCTTAGAAAACAGATCAGTTAAAAAACACAATCATTCTATAGATCTTGACGCAAGAGTTATTGAAAGCGAAGATCTCAAAAAGGCTTTTGCTGACAAAATAAAATTCGAAAAACAGATGAAAGAATTTCCGATAAACGGAACTGATGTTGAAATATACGAATTTTTACACAAAAATCCGGATAACGTGGTTGTTAAAATGGCTAAAAAATCAGATGAAATCATCACTCTCGGACAATCCGACAACTGGGTTAATAAGACGAAAAAATTCCTGCATCTGCCATACCTTGAAATTCAGGATAAAGACGCGATTGATACAAGAAGATATCTTGATATTGGTGATGCAGAGGCAAAAAGCGGCGTAAAAGGTATTCATACAAAACTCAATAATCTTTATAAGGAATATTTATCTTCCGGCAAGGGACTGGATGAATTTTTGAATATGGTTAAGAAACATAAACGGAATGCGGTAAAAATAAATCTCGGCAGCTGTGTTGCGGCACTCGGTGTTGCTGTTCCCGTGGTTATGATAGCCGTCAGATACCTGAGCGGAAACAAAGATTTTCAGGTAAAAGAAGATTTAGAAAAAGAACTCAACGCACAAGGTTAATAACTCATGTTTCCCGAAAAAAATCCTTCAAAAAAAGGGCTTGATTTTTATTTAAAAATAAGTTATAATAAGAATATAATAATCAAGGGAGTTAACTATGGCATCAATAAAAGACGCAGTTGAAGAATCTTTTAGCGACAACCACGCGCTGATAAAATACTTTTTATTTGCAATACCGCTTTATATCACGTATATATTCTATGAAAGTAACGACACAGGATTTGTTTTCTGGCTGTTTGCAATATTTACATTCCTTCTGATGCTTGGCACTTTGACTATATGTACAACTAATGTAAGGCATAATAAGAACCAGATTTTTCCGGGACTTAATATATTGGCAATACTAAAACAAGCACTCAAAACCCTGATTGCAATAGGACCTACAATGCTAATAAATCTCGGGTTAGCTGCATTTATTACATCACAATTTACACTACCAAACCCTTCTGTAGACAAGGCTTTCAAAATAATAATCTGGTGTGTGTTTTCATCAGTAATATTTACCGGCTTTCTTCTTTATGTTAAAGATTTAAAGATAAAAGATGCCTACAACCTCAAAGCTATTTCTGAATTTGGGGCTGATATTATGATGGCAGTAATCTTTATGATACCGCTTGTATTATTATCAAATGCTATATTGCTTGGCTCTATAACATACATATTTATTTTGTTTTTCGGGATACCAAACCCTGTTTGGCTGTTTATTTGCGCAATGTTTGTATTCCAGAATATTTCTGTTATAGGCAACTATCTGGCACAAATTGCAATGGAAAATATAGAAATAAAAGTTGAGATGGAAAAATACGACAGAGGCGAAACTTCTATTTAACCATTTCTCTTAACTTTTTCAGTTTATCTCTAATTTCTGCCGCACGCTCGAAGTCAAGGATTTTAGCTGCTTTATGCATGTCTTTTTCCAATTTATCAATAAGTTTCGGCAAATCTTTTTTCTCAACGCCGAGTTCAACCATTTCTTCTGCCACAATATCTTCTAAATCACGGTAACTAGCAACGAGTGAGAGAAGATTATTCTCAATAGGCTTTTTGATAGTTTGCGGAATAATGCCGTATTTTTTGTTGTGCTCAAGTTGAATTTTCCGGCGGCGTTCTGTTTCGTTAATAGCTTTTTCCATAGATTCAGTTATTCTATCAGCATACATAATAACTTCACCGCAGGCATTACGCGCTGCTCGTCCGATTGTCTGGATTAAACTCGTTTCAGAACGCAAAAATCCTTCTTTATCAGCATCCATAATTGCAACAAGTGAAACTTCCGGAATATCAAGCCCTTCACGAAGAAGGTTGACACCGATAAGAACGTCAAATTCGCCTAAGCGCAAATCACGCAATATTTCGACGCGTTCTATTGATTGAATTTCACTGTGTAAATAGCGTACGCGTATTCCTTCCTGAATGAAGAAATCCGTTAAATCTTCTGCCATTTTCTTGGTTAATGTCGTAATAAGAACACGTTCATTTTTATCGGCACGTTTTTTAATCTCTGATTTAAGATCATTAATCTGTGTATCAATCGGTCTTATATGAATTTTAGGGTCAACTAAACCTGTCGGACGGATTATCTGCTCAACAAGCTGTGCTGAGGTTGAGCGTTCAAATTCTCCTGGAGTTGCTGAGATGTAAATTTTCTGTCCTACTTTTGCAAAAAATTCATCACTCGTTAAAGGTCTGTTATCCTTTGCGCACGGAAGTCTAAAGCCGTATTCAATCAAAACGTCTTTGCGTGCGGCATCTCCTCTGCACATACCTTTTAATTGAGGAAGCGTTACGTGGGATTCATCAATTACAGTCAAAAAATCACCGCGGAAATAATCCAGAAGAGTTGCCGGAGGCGTTCCCGGGGCACGCCGTTCAATTATTCGCGAATAATTTTCAATCCCTGAGCAGTAACCCATTTCCTTAATCATTTCAATATCGTAGTTAACGCGCTGCTCAAGACGCTGAGCCTCAACCAGTTTATTCTGGCTATTTAAAACCGCAAGTCTGTCTTTTAATTCCTGTCTGATTAAAGCAATTGTGTCATCTACATTTTCATCATAAGACAGATAGTGTACAGCAGGATAAATAACAACACTTTCAGGCGTTTCAAGAATTTCGCCTGATACATTATCAATCCTTATTATCTTTTCAATTTCATCACCAAAAAAGTAAATACGGGTAACGACTTTTTCATAAGCCGGCATAATTTCCACAATATCACCACGCACGCGAAAAGTTGAACGTTCCAATACCATATCATTTCTTGTGTACTGAACGCTCACAAGATGTTTTAGCAAATCATCACGATCAACCATATCCCCGACTTTCAATTCAACAGAGCCCTTAAAATAATTTTCCGGCAGCCCCAAACCATAAATACAACTTACAGACGCAACAATAATTACATCATTGCGTTCATACAGACTTCTTGTTGAATTATGACGCAAACGGTCTATTTCATCATTAATAGAGGCTGATTTTTCAATATAAGTATCAGTACGCGGAATATATGCTTCCGGCTGGTAGTAATCGTAATAACTAATAAAATATTCAACAGCATTCTCAGGAAAGAGTTCCTTAAATTCATTATAAAGCTGAGCCGCAAGTGTTTTGTTATGCGCAATAATCAGTGTAGGTTTTTGCACGCGTTCAATTACATTAGCTATGGTAAAGGTTTTACCCGAACCGGTTATCCCAAGAAGTGTTTGCGCATCATCGCCAGCATTCAATCCGTTAACAAGGTTTTCTATAGCAGATGGCTGATCTCCGCCCGGTGAATATTTTGAATGTATTTTAAATCGCTTTTCCATACCTATATTCTAACTCAAGATACAAAATTTTACAAAACTACTAGCAAGTTTTTTATTTAGCTGTCTTATAATATAAGTATAGAGGGAAAAAAACGTGATATCACAGCCGGTACATAACGAAATACATAAAAATAAACCATATAAAGATCCGCTTAAAAATCCGCTTTTAGTTGCAGCCTCCTACTCGAATGAAATAGGTACAGCAATAATTGAGATAGCACCGAAAGTGGGTACAGCTCTGTGGGCGCCGGCTCTTATGTATCTCGGGGCAGATATTTTTGACAAATACAAAAACGATAAAAACAAATTTGACCCAAGTGCCAAAAGAGCTTTTGAGCGAACCGTTTATCAGGGGGTTTCGGGTTATCTTTTTATGCCGCTTTTGATATTCTGCGCTCAAAACCTTGTTTCACCGCTTGCAAGGCTTACTAAAGACGGTATATCCACTAACGCAAAAGATGCTGTTTTCAAACACACCAGAGAAATTTTGTCACAGATTGAAGGCAAAAATTTCGATAATCCGGATAAATTTAAACAGGTACTTGAAACGACTCTTAGGGCGCGGATTAAAAATTATAAACACGAAAAAAATGAAACTAATTTTTTTAAACGACTCTTCAAATTAAACCTCGTAAAAAGTGCACTGACTGTAAATAATGAAGATAAAATCATCAACTTTGCTTTAAAAAATGCTGATAAGATGTACGAATTAAAGCAAAATTTGGTTAATAACAATTTTCAAGATGTTCCACGCATGATAAAAAAGGATTACCTGAAATCAGTAACCGGATTAAAAATATTCGGCGAAACTAATTTTACACCGGCTCTCAAAAGTTCTCTGCAAAAATTGCAGAATATGAATATATTCAAAAACAAAATTTTAAAAACCCTCGGCGGCTTTGTTCCGATAATTTTTCTGAGTAAACCTGTAAATCATTTTGTTGAAAAAGTTATTGTAAACAAATACATTGATTTAGGTATTGATGAAATAACTAAAGGTTTTGTACATAATACGCGATTTAAACGCACTTTTAATGAAATGGATAAAAACAATACAGAAAAGGCGCAAAAAGAAAAACCTAAACAGGCACAGCCTTCAGCGTAATAATTGAGGTTTTAGCCGGGGTAATTACATAAATACCATTCTTATCAACTATGTAATTAAAACTGTGCAAAAGTTTAGATTTAGCAATTTTTTCATTGCAGTGTGTCGTTGTCATAATCATATTTATAACTTTTAGCAAAGCCCCCTGAGCATTAACAGCCTCTATCGCAAAGATTTTACCCGAATATTCTTCACAGGCTGCCAAAACTTGTGCGCTCTTATTCTCATCTACAATATTGCATATTAAATAATCCGATTTTAAATCAAGAGCAATGTCAATAAGAGTTTTAAATTCTTTTTCGGATAACTCAGCAACATTAAAATTCATATTGCTGTTGTTGGATTTTATAAGCTCCATATCCTGAACAATTGTACAACTGCCTTGCGCTAATCCGTTAACAAGCGTATTAATCAAAGCGGTATTATCAACTATTATAAAGTTTTTCTGTGTAAGCACTCCTTTTTGAATAAATTCGTATCCGGATTTGCTGATTATATTTTTATTAATCAAATCAGCAGGGGACAAAACCTGTAATTTTTCAATCGTAATACATTGTTTTGCGGCAGCAGGCGGCAGTATTCCTGAAATAACTAAATTGCCGTCAGTATATCTAAAAACTGTTTTGTCTTTTTTAATAAATGAAAGTTCTGAGTTCAGTAGAGTAATTTTTTCGGACAGATTTTCACCGCGGTAAATCGTTGCAGCATCACCGGTCACAACGATTTTTGAAACAGCAGGATCATTGATATATTGAGAAAGGTCATCGGTTTGCGGAGCAGGAAAATCATCTTTAATATCAAGCTCAAGATATGGCACATTAACTGTTTGCGTTAAATCAAGAGGTTCAAATCCCATATTACTCTTTTCCATTGCTTTAATTACGTTTTCCGGAAGATTTTTAAATCTATCTTTTAGTCCCATTTATCCCTCTTTTACTTTAATCTGTATACAAAATCCGATACCCGCAGCGCCAGCGCCTTATATGCTTTTGCAACATTAGAATCTTTGTTTATTTCGGATACCGGCACGCCTTTGTTTATCGCTGACATCATTGTAAAATAATTATTCGGCACCTTGTCAAAAATATGACGTGTCAGTAATTTTTCCATATCTTCAATTGTTATTTCATCGTTTTCCATATATCTGTTAACAATGACCTGAACACTGTCTTTGTCTTGAATTTCCGCCTCAAAAAGTTCAAGACAACGCTGGGTATTTCTAAGCGCCGGCAGATTGGCAACCGTTACGAGCAGTGTAAGATCAGAATTTCTAACTGCTGTCATCGTTTTGTCATCAAAACCCGCTGATGTATCTATGACAACATAAGAAAAAGCTGATTTTAAAGCTCCCAGCAGTCCAAGAATTTGTTTGGATGAAATATTATCAGCCCCCTTAAAATACGGAGGATCCGCCAAAATATGCAAAGATGTATTTTTATAACGTTCAAGCGTGTTTAACAAAAAATCTTTATTCAATTTTTCTGGATTATTAACCATATAAGTCAGATCAAATGTTGGTTTTAAATCCCAGAAAGTTGTCACATCACCGAGTTGGAAATTCAAATCAACAAGCGCAACATCTTCCCTGGTTATTTTTGCAAGTTCAAGCGCAAGATTCGAGGCAACAGAAGTTTTACCGATTCCGCCTTTGTTTGAAAATACCGTGATAATCCGGCATTTTGATTTTTCTTTTTGCTTATGCAGTAATTCATTTTTGACTTTATCAATTGCAGTATCAAATTCAGATTTTAAAAACGGTACAGAAAGCAAAGCTGATGCTCCTGCACGGAGAGTTTTTATCATTAAATCAACAGAAGGAGTCTGCGTATAGGCAATAATCCGTAAGTCCTTATATCTGTCAGTCAAAGATGATATAAAATGAAAATCTTCTTCTATAAAGTCAAGATTTACAAATAATACGGCAGAAGATAATTCCTTAACTGCATCATAAATTTTATCAGAATCATCAGTTTCAGCCAGCACTCTAAACTCAACTTGTTCTTCAAGATAATTTTTTAAAACCTTCTCTTCTTTATCAGACAAAATAATTGTCGAAATCATCATACCACCTAATTTTTATTAAAGAACTCTGCACAAATGCGATTTTGTTACCTGCTGGTCTCGCAGGTGGGTGAACGCCTCGGAAAATCCGTTTCCCGCTGGCGATTTTGCAATCGGCGGGTATACTTCAATGCCGTTAGAGTCAATTCTCCCTTTTATAAATAATGTAGGAACAAAATTAACATCTGCACAGAGCAATAATATCATAACATATTTTTTTCAAAAATACAACCCGTAAAATTATCTTAAATTACTTATATTACACTGTGCAAGCGCTGTTTCACAAGCTTCTCTTGTAATTACGCCATTATTAGCAAGCCCTTCGCAAGCTTTATCAAAGGACTTATTAACATGGTGTTCTACAAGCGCACAAATATCATCATAAGGTAACTTCTGAATTAAAGCCTGCATTGCAATTTCATAAATCGTAAATCCAACTTTTTGCAAAACTCCTTCGTGATATCTTTCAGGAATATCAGAACGCAAAAGGTCAATATACTTGTGAAAAGTCCACTCAGAAAGCATCTGTGTCATAACCATTGCATCCATAGGTGACTTTACATTTTTATCTTTTGCAATAGCTTCACCGGTTATCAATGTAAACTTGTATATTGTGTTAAGAAAAACATCACGGTGATTTTCTTCAATATCAACTGGCAGATTTTTTTCAGCCTCTTTTCTAAATTCCAATGCAATTTTTTTGTAGTCAAAATTCTTCATGTCTTAACCCTCTCAATGAACGCATTATAGCATATTAAAAAAAATCTGGCAATAGCTGTTTAAATGATGATTTAGCCTAAAGCAAGCGCTTCTCTTGCCGCTTTTTCAGCCGCATCAGCATTTAATAGAGCAGCATCAGCTTTACTTGTATCAACAGGACCTATAACAACACCCGTTGGAGAAGGTATGTAGGTTCTGACAGGCTCCTGCGGGGCTTGAGGGGCTACAGAAGTTTGTTGCGGCATCTGCGCTATTGTATCTTGCGGCGGCTGCGGTGTTGTCATTGCAGGCTGCGGAGTAACCGGCTGCTGAGTTGTAACAGGCTGCTGTTGTGGATTTACGGGTTGCTGTCCTGGCGGATAGAGTGCCTGCTGCGCCTGACTATCTAAATATTGATTTATTAAATTTGTAGGACTTGTATGAACTATTGGCTGCTGCCCCTGCTGTCCATGTTTTTCAGCTTCTAATTGAGCCAGAAGCTCCTGCATTTTCTGTTGTTCTTCCTGTTCCGGCGTCAATTCATCCTCATTATCAAGTACAGAATGTGTTGGACGTCCGAATATTGCATGTGCAACTTTTGTCGCAGCAGTTGCTAAAGGCGGCATTATTAAGCCCATTACAAGAATTAATCGCATTGGATAACCTGCAATATTTTTCCAGTAGTATTTAGGATTTACAAAGAAATCTTTCAATTTGCCCATTATACCCGGTTTAATAGCTTTTTTGTGATAACCTCTGGTTGTTTCCAGACCAACAGTTGCTATTTCCGCCAAACGTCCGAAGAATTTAGAGAATATATTCTTGCGTCCGCCTCTGAGCATACCCTTAATTCTTTCTAATTCATTTATATAATCACCTTTTTTGCTCAACTGCCCGGTTGCAACTTTATGGTTAAATTGTTTTAATTCCGCACGATAATTTGCAAGCTCTGATTTTGACATGCCGGCATACTGCAAACCGCCTAATTTGTGTAATATTTGAATACCAAACGGCGCGCACAAGAAATATGCAAAGTCATTGGTAAATCTATCTGTAAATGTTTTAAATTTTTCACCTTTCGGAGCCTTAAATGTATTAACAAGCATATCCCCGAAGATCATCGCTTGCATTAATACAGCCAGTTTACCGCCTGCAAACCTGTTTGTCGTACCTTCTAAGAAAAGCCCGAATGCCTTTGCTAAACCGCGTCCTAATTTTGTAGTATGTTTAGGATTTTTAGCACCTAAAGTTATAAGATATTTGTTATAAAGTTCTGTTATACCAACTTTACGTCCGAAGAAATGATTTTTGATAGCCCCTAAAGGTCCGCCGCTTCTCATACGGCTTATAAACATATTACCATTATTTTTAGATGCTTTTTCCAGCGCCTTAAGTACTTTATCTGAATTAGCTAAGAAATCTTTAGAAACCGCTTTGTATTCAGCCGGCGTAAATCCGAGTTTTGATATCTTTGCATTACGAATTAAGATATCAACTCTTTTCGGAGATAATACTTTACCGTCCTGAATATACCTTCTGATATCAGCCTCAGGAATGCCAAGCAGTTTCATCTCAGCTTCTTTTAATACAGCATAAGAATTAGCCCCGGGTGCTTTCATAGCTTTTTTAAGATTTTTAATGAATTTTTTATCTGCCCCGTACTGCTCTAATTCAAAAGGAGTTTTAGCTGGTTTTATAAATGAACTGAATATCTGTTCTGTATCCATTGAAAGGAACCCTAAAAGACCTTTATACTGGGATACAACCAGTTTATTTGTCGGTTCAGACGGCGTATTTTTTATTGCACGCAGCATTGCGCTGTTAGCGATAATTTTATCATTTATAAATCTTCCTGTTGATTTATACGCATTGCTTACCCATTGCCCGAAGTTTGATTTGGCAAGCTTACTGTTAGAAACTTTTTCAGTTAACCAATCCCCGAAACGTCCGAGTTTTCCAAAAGCAGTTTTTTCATACTCCTTATTCGAGCTTTTATTAAACACATCCATTCCACGTGATAAGGCATACCAAGTTGCAAGTGTTGCCGCCGGCACTAGCGCCCCGTTTTCTTCACTCTGCTTAACACGGTTTGACAAATAGCTGTTATCCACACTCTTCTTAATCGCTTCACCACCGGGACCTGACATTGGCACACCATTAGTATTTATGGTTTGCATGCCATATGGTATCTGTCTATTTGCCTGTAAATCATTTTCGAGCATAATACGCCTATTTTCCCCTATATTTATTATAAAACACATATTTAGAAAAAATTGCTTTATTTTTCGCTTTTAAAATACATTGTAAAGAAATGTAACAAGAAACAGCTAATGTGAAATTCATGGTTGAGTATATACTTTATATATATACAAGAAACAAATAAGAGAAGAGAGGCAGAATATGGCGGTTAAGAATTTAAGCGCAATAGACGACAAGTTAAAAGATATGTATAGCAATCAAATAACAACGGCAGTGCAATCGCAGCAGCCATACGAGGACAAGTCAGAGATTTTATTTGCACAAATGAATTTTATAGCCATGGCCAACAGGCAGGCATTGCATTTGATATAAAAGATTTAATTTTTTCATAAACTCCAATTAATTTTTCCCCTACAAATTTTGTACCTGATTTCTTAACTGAAATCAGGTTTTTCTTACGGATAAGGGTTGAAATTTTTGGAACGATAGTGTATAATGGGAATATGAAAAACCAATTACCGAGGAAGTATAAAATAATCAGTAGGGTGTGTCGTTTGGACGCACCGGAAAATCTTGTTTTTCCGCGATTTGTCGTTATGCATAATGGCGATGCCGGCATGGGGAAAATGGCTGAAACCCTTGTCCTGAGCGGCTTTTCGGGGGGGGGGGGGGCTCCTATCTAAGCCCCGTGCGGCTTTCCACCCTATCGACTCAAAAACAATCTTTATCAACGACACAAGTTAAAACTTGTGAAATAGATTATAAAGGAACAAAAAGTACATTAACGAATAGATTTATAGTAAAACAGTAATTAAAAAGGAGAATAATTTATGAAAATCCAAAAACTTAAAACAGGCATTACTTGTCACGAAGTAGCAGAGCCTAAAAAATGTAACGAACTTAACGTCCTAACGTCTTATCGTCTTAACGACT
>CALUQJ010000035.1 GCA_944322865.1 Candidatus Gastranaerophilales bacterium | reverse complement strand
TAGATTTATAGTAAAACAGTAATTAAAAAGGAGAATAATTTATGAAAATCCAAAAACTTAAAACAGGCATTACTTGTTACAAAGTAGCAGAGCCTAAAAATGTAACGAACTTAACGTCTTCAACAAAGACCGCGTTTACATTAGCCGAAGTTCTCATAACTCTTGCCATAATCGGTATCGTTGCGGTACTTGTTATGCCGCCGCTTATACGCAATTATCAAAGCAGAAGCTGGTCTACTGCATCTGATTTGTTCCAAAAAAGATTGGCAGAAGCAACCAAACAGATGAATACTCAGGGACAATTATTAGGGTATTTGTCAACCGAAGATTTTGTCAACAACGGATTATCAAAATATATGAAAATAATTAAAAAGTGTAATAAGGATGAATTGGACAAATGTTTTAGTCCAAAATTTAATTACGGGACAGAAGAATTAGAAACTTCATCCTTAACCACAGCCAGCAACTTTGGTAAGGATAACTGGTCAACAGACCCTTATGGTATAATTCTTGACAATGGTACTACTGCATTGTTGGTGTATAATAAAGACTGTTCTTATATTGACCCTTATAATAATCAGATTGACGGAACTTCTTGCCTATCTGTTGCATATGACGTAAACGGAATGAAAACACCGAATACAATAAATCAAGATTTATTTACAATGAATGCATCTCTTTCTAAATATGCGTGTATTTCAAAAGGTTTGCTGGATGAAACAGGTGTTTGTCTGACACAATCAATTTTCGGAATTAATTTTACAGTTGCAGATTGTTTAAAAATAAAAGATGAATATGGCTTGAAATATTGTTACGGATTTTGGCTTTCAAACGGAAGCAGTGATCCTACTGCTGATGACCGTTTTGCAGGTGCCGTTGTTGCCTGCGGCGGTTTAAATCATGTAGCTTCTGAGGCGCAATTAGAAAAAATTGCACAGTATGTATACAAAAGAGAGGATATACCGGATACTATTTTTGATTCAGATAAACTGGATGATTTAGTTTTAGATCCGGATAGGTGGAAAGAAGTAAGCGGCAAAGATCTTCCGTCATCTGGTACTGCATATTATATGATAGTCAATGAAGAATTACCTGTTACATCAAGGTATAAAACTCGTGCTTTTGCAACAAACAGGACTTATAACTCGGCGTCATGGGAAAGAGGTTGGGCAAACTCTGTCTTTTGTGTAAGATAATACCAAAATAAACAGGAGATGATTAAAGCATCGCCTGTTTATTTTTCAGGCTCTTGAATTTTTTTTGTGTCCTTGATATTATTTATAGCATAGTACGAAATATATATAGAGGGATGTTAATTATGACAAAAAGAGTTTTATTATGTATTATGGACGGCTGGGGAATAAGCAGCAGCCACCCGGAATATGACGCAACATTATTATCTAAACCGGTTCATGTTGAACAGTTGGAAAAAGAAGGTAAATTTGTAAAAATTCATGCAGACGGTGAATATGTCGGACTTCCGGCAGGTCAAATGGGTAACAGCGAAGTAGGACATCTTAACCTCGGTGCTGGACGTGTCGTTCATCAGGATTTGTCAAGAATTAACAATGCTATTAAAAGCGGTAAATTTTTTGAAAATAAAGAATTTTTGGCTGCTATTAACCATGTTAAAAATAACGATTCTGCTCTTCATATTTACGGGTTAATCTCAACCGGCGGTGTGCATTCTTCTCTTGAGCATGTTATGGCGTTGATTAAACTTGCCGCTGATCAGGGACTCAAAAAAGTTTATGTACATGCCTTCTTGGACGGACGCGATACTCCGCCGCAAAGCGCTTGTACATTCCTGGAAAAAGTTGAAGAGGAACTTAAAAAATACAATCTTCCTCCAATTGCAACTGTTATAGGACGCTATTACATAATGGACAGAGATAACCGCTGGGAACGTGTTGAAAAAGGTTACAATGCACTGCTGCTCGGTGAAGGTGAACACGCCGCAACTGCTTGTGATGCGGTTAAACAGTCTTATGCAAGAGGGGACAATGATGAATTTGTTCTCCCGACTGTTATCGGAGGTGAAGAATCACGCATTCACGATAATGATGCAATAATTTTCTTTAACTACAGACCGGATAGAGCTCGTGAAATTACAAAAGCTATTAATTTTGAAAAGTTTGACGGATTTGAAAGAAAAGCTGTCAGAAAAAATATCTATTATGTTTGCATGACACAATATGATGAAACATTTACATATCCTGTTGCATTCGGCAAAGAATTAATGAAAAATATTCTTGGCGATGTTCTGGAAGCAAATGGGGTTAAACAGTTCCGTACAGCAGAAACCGAAAAATATGCACACGTTACATTTTTCTTTAACGGCGGAGTAGAAGAGCCGCAGGCTCACGAAACCAGAGTACTTGTTCCTTCCCCTAAGGTCGCAACTTATGATATGCAGCCGGAGATGAGCGCACCACAGGTTTGTGAAAAAGTTCTCGGTGCAATAGATGATCCTGAATACGGATTTATTCTTGTTAACTTTGCAAACCCTGATATGGTAGGGCATACAGGTGTGATTGAAGCAGCAACAAAAGCATGCCATGTTGTTGATGAGTGTGTCGGAAAAATTGCCGATGCTTGCAAAAAACATAATATAACAATGATTTTGACTGCCGATCATGGCAATTCGGAAGTAATGGTTAATGCTGAAACCGGCAAGCCGCAAACAGCGCATACAACCAATGAAGTTCCATTTGTTATAATAAACGGGGATCCTGATATTGAGCTTAAAGAAGGCGGGGCTTTATGTAACGTTGCTCCAACCGTTCTTCAATTAATGGGGATACCTAAACCCGCTGAAATGGATTGTGATTCTTTGATTAAATAAAATATAGACTGGAAATTTATGACTGATAACTATTTAGATATTGATTTTTCATTCAAAAAAAATAATGTAGACGAATTGTTCTTTAACCTTTCTGAAAATCCGGAAGGGTTTAAGAACAAAGACTTTCGCTATACCCTCAGTTTGATTTATCAGACTGTGGAAGACGAGTTTGAAGGTATATTCCTAAGTCCGTACACTCCGGCAAGAAATACCGAAGTTTTTGTGGTCAATGACAATAACAAACTCTCTTTCTTCGTCACTCCGACAAACAATTTTGAATACTATCTTAAATCTAAAGGTTCTCTATACAGATTTAGATCTGTTGTAATGGAAAATAAAGTCGGTTATTCGCTTAATCTGGATGTTGTGCTGGATTATTTCGGCGGTTTCGGCAACATAACGGATAATGAATCTCTTACGCATACTTTTATATATATGAATAAGTTAACATACTTTGTTATGAAACTTATTGAAAAGTTATATTTTATTCCGACAATAAAAGTCAAAGGGTCAATGTTCAGAATTGTATATGAACCCCTGATCACAAATCAGCAGCTCGCAAGAATAATTACACGGTTTGAAGAAGAGATGCCGCCGGAATTGTTTATAAAAGGCGAAAAACCTGAAAATTTTGTAATGGATTTTATATATAATTACCTGAATTACCTTATGTATAAATTCCTGAGCATTAAAGCATACAAGTTCAAAGATGTTAAATCAGGCACTTATATGATAAAAGATCAGGAACAAAAATCCGTTATGAAAGGGATGGATCTTGCCGAAAATATCTCTCAATGGTTTGATGAACTTTATCTTGGCAAATACGATGTTATACCTTTCTTTAAAATCGAAAAAGTAGAAGATGAACTCTTTAGACTTAAGGTTTATATCAAAAACCGCAAAACAGACGAAGATGTTTTGATAGATAAACTTTATACAGAAGATACCGTGTTTGATGCAAATGTATCTGACATTTCCCGTATAGTGGAAAAACAGCTGAACTATGCAATACGGTATATGCCGGAACTTGAAGATTTATTCGAAGATGAAACAAAACTCGCGCTTGATTTGAATCTTAACGAAGTTTATAAAATAATTACCCAGACAGCTTATTACCTGCAAAAAGCACAGATTGAAGTCGTTCTGCCAAAAGAACTCGTTAACATTGTAATTCCGCGGGCATCTATTAATGCAAAAGTTAAAACAGCAAGAACACAAGAATTGAAAGATATATTCAATAACGCATCAGCATCTGCAATTTCGCTGGATGACATTCTTGATTTTTCTTACGAAATTGCACTTGGCAACGAGAAAATTTCATTGGAAGAGTTTAATGAACTTGTTAAAAATAACAACGGACTGATTAAATACAAAAATAAATATGTACTTATAGATCAGGATGAAAGCAAAAAAATCTTTGAACAGGTTGCAAAGGCAAACTTTAAATCACTTTCCAGAATGGAACTTATTCACGCATCAATGTCCGGTCAAATTGATCAGTATGATTTTGATTACGACAAAGCCTTTGCAAGGATTATTCAGGATTTCAACAAACCTATAGATGTCACCCCGCCAAAAGAGCTTAAAGGTGAGCTTCGTCCATACCAGCAGACCGGATTAAAATGGCTCTGGACAAATGTTTCAAAAGGCTTCGGGGCTTGTATGGCAGATGATATGGGGTTAGGTAAAACCATTCAGGTTATCAGCCTTATATTAAAAATGAAAGAAGAAGGCAAACTTGATAAACCTGTACTTGTAATTTGTCCGACGACATTAATGGGTAACTGGATAAAAGAAATTCAGATGTTTGCCCCGACCCTTGATGCAACGGTTTACCACGGAGCAGAACGAAAACTTGACCTCAAGCACGATATTATTCTTACAACGTATGCCATTATGCGCATAGATGTTGAAGAATTAAAAAATCAGGAATGGGGCGTTGTTATTGTAGATGAAGCCCAGAATATCAAAAACCCGGATACCGCCCAAACCCTTGCAATAAAAATGCTTAAATCACCTGTTAAAATTGCAATGACTGGTACTCCTGTAGAAAACAGATTAACGGAATTGTGGAGTATATTTGATTTTATCAATCACGGATATCTCGGGACATTGCGTGAGTTTCAAAAAAGTTATGCAATACCTATAGAGCGGTTTAAAGAAAATTCAAGGGCAGCCAAGTTGAAAATGTCTGTTTCACCGTTTGTATTAAGACGTTTAAAAACAGATAAAAATGTTATTACAGATTTGCCTGAAAAAATGGTTATTAATGATTACTGCTATCTTGCAAAACCACAAGCCGTATTGTATGAAAAAACATTAAATGAAATGATGGAAAAAATCAGCGGCTTTACAGGCATTAACAGACGCGGCAATATATTCAAACTTATTACGGCGCTCAAACAGATTTGTAATCACCCTTACCAGTTCTTAAAAGGCGGGGAGATAAACAGAGAACAGTCCGGTAAAATGGATAAATGTATTTCTACGGTTCAGAGTATACTTGAAAACGGCGAAAAAACACTCATCTTTACCCAGTATAAAGAAATGGGCGATATTTTATGTAGGATTATAGCGGATGAATGCAATACAGATCCGTTGTTTTTCCATGGTTCGCTAACAGTACCGCAGCGTGACGAAGTTATAAATCGTTTTCAGCATGAGGACGATTCAAAGATAATGATATTATCATTGAAAGCAGGCGGTACAGGTTTAAACCTTACAAGCGCAACAAACGTAATTCATTACGACTTGTGGTGGAATCCGGCGGTTGAAGATCAGGCAACCGACAGAACTTATCGTATCGGTCAGGATAAAAACGTAATGGTACACCGCTTGATTACACTGGGTACTTTTGAAGAAAAGATTGATGAAATGCTTAAATCTAAAAAAGAACTGGCAGATTTAG
This sequence comes from Candidatus Gastranaerophilales bacterium, assembly GCA_944322865.1. Taxonomy (GTDB): domain Bacteria; phylum Cyanobacteriota; class Vampirovibrionia; order Gastranaerophilales; family Gastranaerophilaceae; genus CALUVH01. Next base: position 11,349 of record CALUQJ010000035.1, on the reverse strand, counting down.
CGGTTTACGAAGGCGAAAAGATTATTACAGAACTTTCAGACGAAGAGATTTACGAAATATTCACATTGACCGGCTGATATAGATATACTGCCTGTTTTGTTTGATAAAAATGATTATTAAATAATTTGACGTTTTATTGACTTTTTACACAAAATCATTAATTACATGCAAAAGCCATACAAATGGATGATTTTTTCTGCGTCCGTTGTAAGAAAATAAAAATCGTCCGTTTGTCTATAAAAAAGAGGTAGTAGCATGAAAATTAACGGTGGTATACGATTTGTAGAAACAGGTTTAAGATCTTCTCTCAGGGCAATGCATGTCCAGAGTGAACTTGTCGCCATGGTTAATGAAAATGTAACCGGGTTTGATAAAGTCGGATATCAGCGTCAGGAACCTGTTGTTTCATCTTTCACTGAATTTATTGGTGTTCACGGGCTTTCACAGACTGTTGATGATCAGGTCGGTCGTATTATGAAATCAGATAACCCGCTTGATTTTGCTATTGCAAATAAAGGGTATTTTCAGGTGCTTGAACCCGAAGGTATTAAAACAACCCGTGACGGACGATTCAAAATCGACCGCGAAGGTAATCTTTTGACTAATGAAGATGCACAGGTTTTGTCTAATACAGGCATGCCGATAAAGCTCCATGTAGTTCCTGAAAAGCTGGAAGATATTAAAGTGGATGCAAAAGGTAAGTTAAGCGTATTCAACAAAAAAACAAACAAGCTGGAATATGTTGCCACTATAGGGGTTGTAGATTCCAACGGTGTTCTGGTTATGGATCCGAATGTAAAACAGGGTTATGACGAATTTTCCAACGTGTCTTTGCAAAACGAGTTCATAAGTTTGATGCCGGTTATCAGAAACTTTGAAGCAAATCGTCAAATATTTATGATACAAAACCAGAATCTCCAAAAAGTAATCTCACAATTGGGATCAGCAAGCTAGACTTAACTAGATGATAATAAGCCGAAAGAAAGAAGGATTTAGAGATGATAAGTTTACAAGCAATAATCAGAAGAGGTGTAAATAACGCAACAAGCCAATTTGACAGACTGGGTTATGTTGCAAATAATCTTGCGAACTACAATACTAACGGTTATAAGTCAGTTCGTTTTGAACAAATGCTTAAAGAAGACGGTTATTTGACCGCTGCTTTAAGAACAGATTATGCTCAAGGCTCTGTCCGTATTACCAGCAACCCTTATGATGTGGCAATTAAGGGTGTCGGTTTTATTCCGGTTGTTTCACCGGATGGAGAGATAGCTTATACGCGTGACGGAGCATTTAAACAGGGTAAAGAAGGTTATCTCGTTACTTATGATGATTGGATTGTAGGTGACGGAATTAAAATTCCGACTAACTGTTATAGGTTTGAGATAAAACCTAACGGCGAAGTTTTCGCTTACGACAATGCAACAGCAGGCGGACGTAAATTGGGAACTATTCCACTCATCCGTTTTGACAATCCGGAAGGACTTGAACAGGCTGATATGAATAAAATGGTACCGACAGAAGAATCCGGGGAACCGATGCTGGTTAAAAATCATGACTGTTTCGCTCAGAATAATCTGGAAAACTCTAACGTTAATATTTATAATAATGTTAACGAGATGCTGAGGCTTAATGCGTCAATGCTTGCAAGTATGCGTATGATGAAGGTTGTTGACGATATGTACAACAAAGCAATAAATATTCGGGAATAATAGATAAGAGAGGGTAAAATGTTTACATCTTTAGACAGTATGGGCAAAGTTTCATTGATGATGGATTTGATAGCGCAAAAGCAGAGAGCTTTAGGCTCAAACCTTGCAAATATCGATACTCCGGGTTATGTAAGACGTGATATCAATTTCGGCGACTATCTCAATTCGATGAACAGCCCGCTGGAAACAAAGCTGTCAGAAGCCCTTGGTCCTTCCGGTGTTATAGAAGAAAGAGGTTATGAAGAGATAGATCCCGCTCAGGAATTGATGAAAATTCAGGAGAATGCTCTTCTTTATACTATGGCAACAAGAAGAATGTCCAATTTGATTACAGAGATGAAAACTGTAATAAATGTAGGTAAGTAATAAAAAATAAATAACGGAGATAAAATTATGGGTATTATGGAATCAATGAATATCGGAGCAAACGCCTTAAAAGCACACGGCTTAAGGCTGGATATTCACGCTAAAAACATTGCGAATATTGATACACCAAACTATGTCAGACGAATACCTGTATTGAATGCAACAGAAGATATTTCTTTCCACGGTTTGATGAACTCAATGAAAGAAGATGTTTTTGGAGTCGGCACACTGCCGTACCTGCAAGGCGGAGTAACTTTTAACGGGTGTGTCGAAGATCCGACACTCGGCGACAGAATTTATAAACCCGGACATCCTGATGCGGATGAAAACGGTTATATAAGAGCATCAAATGTAAATGCCATGGTCGATATGGCAGATGCAATTCTTGCCCAAAGAGCTTATGAGGCAAACCTTGCGGTAATAAATATAACAAAATCAATGGCTCTGAAAGCCGTTGAAATAGGCAGATAACACTTAAAAGTTATGGTCTTGTAGTATTAAAACCTATCATTATAAAAAGCCGGTGAAACTCAGTAAAAGAGTTTCACCGGTATCGTTTTTATATTTTTATTGTTGTTTTTTATTCACCAAGTGCATGTGCTTTTTTAGCAGTTTTATTTATGACATCATAGAAAAGTTCATCAGATTTTTCTTCCTTCATCACAGAAACCCCGACAAAAGTACATCCGCCTTTGGTTGCAACATTATCTATTAAATTCTGAACAGTTAATTCACCGCGTTTTTCAACCATTTTGGCTGAGCCGAGTGCGGTTTGAGTTGCAAGCATCAACGATTTTTCATAATCCAACCCGAGTTTTTCACCGGCACGTGCCATATCCTCAATAACCTGATAGAAAAACGCAGGTCCGGAACCAGAAATTGCCGTTACAATATCCATTTCGTCCTCTGTAACTTCAATTGCTTTACCAACATTATTAAGTAAATCAATTACAAATTGAACATCCTCTTCGCTTGCATAAGCCCCCTTACAAACTCCTGCCATACCTTCCTGTAAAAGTGCCGGAGTATTAGGCATTACACGCACAACACGCTGCATTCCGACAATTTTTTCGAGTTTTGCAGTAGATACTCCTGCCGCAATTGATACCAGCAATTTTTCAGGCGTCAATTCTTCTTTAATTTCTTCTGCTACAGCCGGTGCATAATTAGGCTTTGTTGCTATAAAAATAACATCACAATTCATTACAAGTGCTCTGTTATCAGTGATAACATCAATTCCTAATTTGCTCTGTGCAAGTTCTGCTATTTCACAATTTATTTCAGCCCCCATAAGTTCAACACCTTTATTGCAGCAAGAGTTCTTTATACCTGTAATAATTGCACTTGCCATCTTACCACAGCCGATAAATCCGATTTTTTTGTTCATATTAGTTAACCTGACCTTTCTTAAATGTTGACTAAATTTTTTTTTTCATATAGCATAAAGATTATACGACAAATATAACAAAAAGGAAATATAAAAATGAGACGTACACTAGAAGGAACAAAGATTAAAAGACAACGTGTAAGCGGTTTTAGAGCAAGAATGGCAACAGCAGGCGGACAAGAAGTTATCAACAGACGCCGCGCTAAAGGTCGTCATAAATTAGCTATTACTGCTAAGAAAAGAGCGTAAGTCTGGATTTTACATGCCGGCAGGGCACAGGTTATCAGAAAGGCGGACGTAAATGTTACCAAAGCAATACAGGCTTAAAAAAGACTCCGCATTTACTGCTACATATAAAGTTAAAAACTCCACCCACAAGGGCGGAGTAACTTTGTTTGCAGGTATAAAGAAAAAGACGCCCGACACACTCACACGTGTCGGCTTTGTTGTAAGTAAAAAAACACACAAACGCGCAGTTAAACGCAATCGGCTTAAACGGCTTATGCGTGAAAGCTATAGGATTTTACTCAAAGAAAACGAGCTTGGAAATTCCCAGCAATTTATGTCATTAATATTTGTAGGCGGCGAAAAAGCTCTAGGCAAGGATTTTGCCGAAATGAAAAAAATCATTAAAACATTACTGGAAGGCATAAAATGTTAGAAGGAATTTACACAGACGGCGTATTAATGCACAAAGAAATCCGCCCTAACCCTATTCAGCCGCAAGAAACCTCAGGTGTTACATACGGCTCAGGGGCTGTGTTCAGATATTCACTCAAAGAATCTGATTACCCGAATTTGATTATCCCGGAACCCATTTATGACGGTGCAGGGGATGTAATAGCCCCCGGATATTACGGGCTTGCGCTTTCAGATGACAGAAGTTATTTGATATTGATAGTTTCTAAACAGGCACGCGCAATAATTCCTGTTTTCAAAATAGAAGAAGATGTAAAAGAACAGCAGCGGCTTAACGACCCCAAATACCAGAAACAACTAAAAAAAGAAGCAAAAGAACGCGAAAAAACAAACAAAAAGCGTGCAAAAGTAGGCATGCCGCCAGATGTTCCTTATGTCCATATGGATGCATCTATTGAATACGATATTGAAGGCGGATATTATTTGATAAAATACGAACGCGGAACAATAAAAGCCTGGGGCGCAATTAAGGGTTAAATTTTCTATACAATTGTTTATATAAACACAATTTTAATGTTTTACCGTTTTTGTACAAGTCTTCTAAAAAGTCCTGTAACAGAACTGAATACAGATAAATTTGTAGTTAAATAGGATAAATTTACAGACACTTGACTTTTATTTTCCAGCGTATAATAATATCAGTGTAACAGATATGTTGCAGATGCGAAATATCGCGGGTTGGAGCAGTCTGGTAGCTCGTCGGGCTCATAACCCGAAGGTCGTTGGTTCAAATCCAGCACCCGCAACCATTTATCAAAAGAGGGTTTCAAGGTTTTTGAAACTCTCTTTTTAATATATTCGAAAACTTGCCTACTGATTGATTGTACTTTAATGTCCTAAGCTCTTGTTTTGCATATTTTATATTAACCTAATCGGTTAGGTTAATATTTTGTTTATTTAACAGTTTCTTACTATTTCTATAGAAAATTCTACTGATTAATGTATTGGCGTCAGCTCCAAAATTGTTTTTAATAGCATTTTTAATATTTCTTATATTAGCATCATAAGCCCCCTGTTGTTTAAGAGCTTTTTCTCCAAATACACCCAGAGGGGCATCAGTGCCAAATAAAAGACGGCTTGTCATATCACCTTTTGGTGTATGCAAAAGTTTATCAATTACATATATAATATTAGGTTTTGTAGGATTATCCCAATCTACCCACGCTAAATCTGCGTATAATTTAGCATCATCGTTTTCAATAGATTTAAGAAGTGTATTTATTCCAACTTTGTGGGCTTTATCACCGCCTAACCCCATATGCCCGAGTATAACCGGAACATTTGGAAATTGTTTTGCCGTTTCATAAATAAAATCAGGATCTGAAACTCCATTTCGAAGGATATTTCCTGCTTCATCAGATAAAACTTCACTGTGAAAAAGGCAAGGTTTGTTATATTTTTCAGCCAGCTTCATATATGGTATGTACCGTACATCATTTGCCGCTAAACCCAAACAGGCAGGGTGAAATTTAAACCCTTTTATAATATCAGGATATTTATTTAGCAAAATTTCAATATTTTCTGCGGAACCGTGCCCCGGCTGACATACAACAAATGGAATAAATTTTTTATTTTTTATTGCGGCTTTTAGTAATAGTAAATTGCCATTAATTTCATCTTTTAGCGGTTTATTATTTTTTCCGTTTTTAATGCAATCAAGATTTGAAATTATAACTCTGTCAACATAATCTTTTCCATTATTAAATTTTTTGCTAAAAAAATCTATAACATTTTCGCAAGAAAATTTATCATAATTCCATTGTCCGCAGTGGACATGTGCATCAATTATTTTACCTTTAAAATTTAAATTATAATTATTTTTAATTGATGATATTGAATTTAGAATATTGTATGTTTCCATATATAAATTATTAAAGACTATAAATAAAAATTTTTGTTAGTTTAGTGTTTTTATTTACAAAATTTGTATTTTTATGCAAAATAAAATTTTATACATAATTGCATGAGCAAACGGCAGTGGAAAAAGTACCTTAGCAAGTGAACTTTTACCGTCAGAAAATTTAGATTTTTAAATACGGATGAATTTGCAAAAGAAATCTGTCCTGAAAATATTGAAAGAACATTTTTGAACTGCCGAATGGGAAAATTACAACAAAATACAGTTTTTCATAAATAGTTAAAACTTCTGTAATTTATCATCAAACCAACAGCTACTCGGCAATTTTCATATTTAAGTTGAAATAGTTTTATAATAAGCAACAAAAAAGAGGCTCATACGAGCCTCTTTTTAAACCATGCCTTCTTTAACAGCTTTTACCGCAGCCTGCACACGGTCATTTACACACATCTTTTGTAATATTGAACAGACGTGAGCTTTGGCAGTGTGCACACTCACTATTAATTCTTTTGCAATTTCAGTATTACTTTTCCCTGATACAAGATGTTTAAGTACTTCAAATTCACGTTCTGTTAACGGCACGCAGCCTTCAGATTGTGATTTGTTTGGTAAAAATCCCACATTCTCAACTTTTGGAAATGAATTTAGAGCAAGTTGTGCGACTACAGGATCTATCCAACATACGCCGATTGAAACGTCACGAACTACATCTGCAAGTTTTTGAGGATCAATATCTTTCAGGCAATATGCGCTTGCGCCGGAGCTTAATGCCGCAACAACTTCTTCTGCTCTGTCATGTGATGTTAATGCAATAATTTTTGTTTCTGGTGCAAATTCTTTAATTTTAATCATCGCCTCAATACCGTTCATGCCCGGCAGACCTAAGTCCATTAATACAACATCAGGTCTGTACCGTTCTACATATTTAACACCATCCATTGCATTTTCTGATTCTGCAACCACCTCCATGTCATCATTGGCATTTAAAGCACAACGCAGCCCCACCCGCGTCAGCTTGAAATCCTCAACGATTACAATTTTGATTACCTTCTGATTTCCTTTTGAATTTTTGTCTTCCATGGAAGCCCCCTTACTTTATGGAATATTTCTATTCCCCTCTACAATAAATATTAAAGGATAGCTATAAGAATTAATCCATTACCCATATGGCTATAATTATTGTATTTACTACAATTATTATTTATATGACATTTATTATTTTATGCTATAATGTTAATCAGAGATAATATATACACTGGGGAGGCGCAATGCTTAATTTTATTTTCGGTAAAAAAGAAAACAAAACTGATAAATGCGAACGGTTAAATAAAATTTTTTCAAAACTTTTGGAGCAATACAATTTAGACAGTATTTCTGAAGAACGGAAAAAAGAATTGACCGATCTGATAGAAAAAAACGGATATCTTCCTTATCCGCACATTAAAGCACTGGAAGAACTTACCTGTGCCGAAACTCTGTTCGGACTTCAGATAAAATGGACGCAAAACGGTATTTTTAATGACGGGAAATTCGTATTTGAAAACAATAAAATAAGTGCGCTTGCAAGAAACAATGTGCAAAATTCCGATTGGATTAAGCGTGAAGGTCATAATATAAAACTCATTAACCTTGCCGGACTTGGCAACGGAAACAAATCAAAAGATACCGGCAAATTTTTTGACTGGCTGAAACAACTTCTTATATTGCCGACAGGTAATATAGAAAATAATATATTCAACACAACAATATATTTGATACCGTTTCATCCGAGAGAATTTGGCTGTGCTTATCTTCCGAAAAGCAGTGAAGTCAGTGAAAATCTGCTTGATGAAGAACTTAAAAAACTTACCGGCATGGACGCAAAAGAACAGGTACAGACTTTTATTGAAATGGCGCAGCTTGCAGGGCATCCCGTTATTTATGATATACTGCCCCAAACCGGCAGATTTTCCAAAGCAGTTCTCGCGAATCCGCATATTGCGCGCTGGTTTGATATTAATGAACTGAATATAAAAATAGATGAAACAATTGAAAAAATTGCAGATAATTTATCACCTGAATACGACAGCGATGATGCAGAATTAATTAAACGTATTTACCGTCAGGCGCAGCAGGGGTGTTTGGGAGATTTAAGCGAACATTACAAAAGCCTTTTTGAAATGTTTGATGAAAAAATGTCTGAAATTAAAAAAGAACTTTCAAATAAAATGCTTGAATTACCATTACAGCAGAAATTACATAAACGTGTTAAAGAAATTGTTGCTCAAATCGAAACGACAGGAGCTAACAAAAAACTTGAAGAACAGGATATAACCAGACAGTTAGATATAATACAGGAACTTATCAAAACAGGATTATGGCCTGCACCTGGCGGGGCATGGTGTTCTGCCGGTGTTCCGATTTATGACAAAATGAGTGAATGCGGCGGCTATCCGACATTTAAGCATTACGATTACAAAGGTGAAGATGTAACAGAATTTGCAAATCTTGATTGTCAGACACCTTATTATTTTGTAAACCTTGAAAACGGATCTTACAATAAAGATGTCATCGACTTTTTCCTGAATGCCATGAAAACTCTTCAAAAAGAATATAATTTCGACGGCTTCCGTGTTGACCACATTGATCATATTGTCGATAAAGTTTCAGAAAAAGACGGTACCCCGATAAGCTACCGCGCTCCGCGCAAAGTTCTCGGTGAGTTGAACAAGATGATGAAAAATGAAATTCCGTATTTTGCAACACTCGCTGAATACATGCTCTGGGATGATTTTCTCAAAGAATACCACGAAGATATGAAATTCGATCTTCTCTGGGGTAACGATATTGTATCGCAGTGCGATAAAACTCCTGAAAATATAGTTGCAGATAACCAGCATCTTGCAAATTACAATTTGGCACTTAAAAATTCGGATTATTTGTCAATATTAAAAACCTACAACAATCAGGACGGTGAATTTCGTTGTATAGACCAATATCCCGGACAACTTGGCAAAGACGGCGCTTTATATAAATGGTTTAAATACAAATTACTTCCGGGCGGAAAATACGCTCAGCGCTCAATGTTATATGTTGACGGGGACGAAAGCTTTACCAAACGCGGAATTGAAAGCGTTATAGGTGAAGAAATTTCAATGCCGCGCGAAAATAATCTTGATTTTTATGAGAAATTTAATGCCATAGATAAATTTGTAAAATCACAACCTGTTATAACAGATGGCGAAGCCCAAATTATCGGTCAGGATGAGGACGGATTTGTATCATGGATAGTTACTAAAGAACCGCTCAAAACAGCCTTTTTAATAACTTCAAATTACAAATATCCAACAGAAAAAGTTAACCTGACTGATGAAAACGGTAATTCGTACAAAGGTATTGTTGAAGGCAAAAGCATATATAATAAAACAGTACAAATCCCTTGCGATTATACTGTGGAAAATGAATATGTGTTAACCGGAGGTGAATATCTTCCGCAGCCGCTTAAGCTTGACGGGAATTACGTTGAATTTGACGAACTCAAGCCGGGTGAATTTTCTATAATTGAATTAAAACGTTAACATTATTGTCCAAAATTGTTTTTTAGGATATTCTGAAAATATGATTAAGCAGTTAAGAATAAAAGATTATATTTTAATAGATGAACTGACCGCGAATTTTCACGAAGGACTGAACGTAATCACAGGTGAAACCGGATCAGGTAAAAGTATTCTTATAAATGCAATAGATCTTGTTTTTGCTCCGCGCGTATCCAAAGAAGTTATAAAAACAGGCAAGGATAAGGCAACAATAGAACTTACTATAGAAAACCGCAGACATAATGTAGAAAAGTTTTTTGCAGAAAACGGTGTGGATTATTACGGAACAGAAATTGTTATCTCAAAAGAGATTACACCGAATAATGTCCGCACAAGAGTAAACGGCACTCTCGTAAATCAGGATTTTATCAAACACTTAAAAAATCTGTTTCTTGATATCCACTCCCAGCACCAGACATACTCTTTTATGCAGCCCAAATCGCACATTATACTTCTTGATAACTATGCGAAAGACTGTTACGGTGAAAAACTTAACCACTACAAAGAGTGTTACAGACAATATCAGGAGTTTAAAAATCAACTCGAGAATTTAAAAACCGCCGCAAATACAACAGAATCGCAAATTGATTTTTTGAAATTCCAAATAAACGAGATAGAATCTGCTGAAATTCAAAGCGAAACCGAAGATATTGATTTGCAGGCAGAACTGGAAGTTTTGGAAAATGCAGAAAAGTTAAAAGAGTTAACAGGCACTTCATACTGGGCAATAAACGGTGATGACGGCTCTATTATGGAAGCTCTCGGAAAAATTAAACAAAATGTCACTAAAGCTGCTTCTTATGATGAAAAATTAACACCGATTGAACAATGTCTTATTGATGCAATAGAAAACTTACGGGAAGTCGGCAGTGATTTGCGCGACTACAGCCAAAAATTGGATAATGATACAGAAAGGTTAAATAATATTCAGGAACGGCTTTATCTTCTGGATAAACTGAAACGCAAATACGGCGGAACTCTGGAAAGTGTGCTCAAAACTTATGATGATTTGTCGAAGGAACTTTCTGCAATAGAATTTTCTACACAGAATATTGCGGAGTTGGAAGCAAAAATTACAGAGGCAGAAAAGCAGCTTAACGCAATGGCAGAAGAGATAAGCGAAAACAGAAATAATTATGCAAAAGTTCTGTCCTCCCTTGTTCAGGACAAACTAGAAAAATTGGAATTGCCCAAAGCACGCTTTGAAATATCAATCAGACCCAAAGACCTGTCACCTGACGGAATTGATGATGTGGAATTTATGATATCAACGAATGTGTCAGAAGACTTGAAACCATTGGCAAAAGTTGCATCAGGCGGTGAAATTTCGCGCGTAATGCTTGCCATAAAATCAATTTTTGCCCAAAGTGACGATATTAATACAGTTATTTTTGATGAAATAGATACAGGTATTTCCGGCAAAGCCTCTCAGAGCGTAGCGGATGAGATTGTTGATCTTGCAAAATACCACCAGATAATTTTAATTACACATCAGGCGATTATCGCATCTAAGGCAGATAAACATTTTTACGTAAGAAAATCACAGAATAATGAAACACAAGTTGATGTATACGTGCTGACAGGCGATAATAGAATTAAGGCTCTGGCAGAACTGGCAGGCGGCGATATAAATGAACAATCAATAGAATTTGCCCGCTCCTTAATTGGAAGTTAACCGTCATCCCGCAACAGCACACGAAGTGTGCTCTTATACATTGGAACGAGATTGGTATGTTTTAAAGGGCAACATGG
>CALUQJ010000034.1 GCA_944322865.1 Candidatus Gastranaerophilales bacterium | reverse complement strand
CTCATCGTTCCTCCTTTTTTTTATTATATTCGAAAACTTGCCTACTGACCGATTACGTTTTTAGGGGGACAATTCAACATTTGTCGACATTGGAATGTGTCTTGGATTTACTTATTAAAATGTTTTAAACATTCATCGCTTTTAATATTCCGGAAAGTTCTGCCGGTGCCTTTTTGACATCTGCGTTTGAATATTTAATCGCATTATCAGGATCTTTAAGTCCGTTGCCGGTTAAGATACATACTATTTTTGCCCCTTCTTTTATTGTATCTTTCACCTTAATCAAGCCCGCTACAGATGCCGCACTTGCCGGCTCTGCAAGAACTCCTTCGCAAGATGCGATAAGTTTATAAGCTTTTACAATCTCTTCATCAGTAACCGAATTAATCATTCCGTTGCTTTCATCGCGTGCTGCTTCTGCCTGTTTCCAGCTGGCAGGGTTGCCTATTCTGATTGCTGTTGCAAGTGTTTCAGGATGTAAAATTCTTTCGCCTCTGACAATTGCAGCTGCTCCTTCTGCCTCAAATCCCATCATCTTTGGCAAAGCCTTTATTTTTCCAAGTGAATGAAATTCTTTATAACCTTTCCAGTAAGCAGTTATATTACCGGCATTACCAACAGGAATAAAATGATAATCAGGCGCTTGAGCTAATGCATTACAAATCTCAAATGCCCCTGTTTTTTGACCTTCTATTCTATATGGGTTTACGGAATTGACAAGTGTTATCGGGTATTCGTCAGCAATTTTTCTGACCATTTCAAGTGCTTCATCAAAGTTACCGTCAATAGCGATAATTTCAGCTCCGTACATCATTGCCTGAGATAGTTTGCCAAGGGCTATATAACCGTCCGGTATAAGTACAAAAGTCCTCATGCCGGCTTTGGCGCCATAAGCTGCTGCGGATGCGCTTGTATTTCCTGTTGAGGCACAGATAATTGCTTCGGCACCGGCTTCTTTTGCTTTTGAAACTGCCATTGTCATTCCACGGTCTTTAAAGCTGCCGGTCGGGTTTGAGCCTTCAAATTTCAAATAAATCTCAGCGTTCAATCCGATTTTTTTTGCAAGATTATCGGCTTTAATCAGAGGTGTATTACCCTCATTTAACGTAATAACCGGTGTTTTTTCGCTTACCGGTAAATATTCTCTGAATGTGTTTATCAAACCTTGATAGTACATATTTCCTCTTTTCTTATATTTGTACACGAATAAGGCTGTTTACTTTATTAATAAACTCGTCTTGTTCAATTTCCTCAATAGCTTTTTGCATGTCTTTTTCAAGAACATGTTCTGTTATAACGGTAATGTCTGCTGTATTGTCGTCAGATACTCCTCTTTGAACTATGCTTGCAAGGCTTATACCGTTATTTGCGCAAATAGTACCGATTTTTCCGATAACACCTTTATTGTTTTTAGCATTTATAGAGATGTAATATTTGTTAACGGTATCTGATATAGAAACAGGAATTGCGGCAGTATTATGCTGGCAGCGCATCATCGGAAGGATGTAATCGCTTGTGCCTAATTCGTTTGCAATAGCTAAAATATCGCCGACAACAGAGCTTGCTGTTGGGAATTCCCCTGCGCCCGGACCGGAAAGAGTTACACTGCCTACAGGATGCCCCTCAAGACTTACGGCATTGGTTACATAATCTATATGTGCAAGAGTTGATTTTTTAGACACAAGCATAGGGTGAACTCTTACATCGGCACGTCCTTGTTCATCTATATTTGCTGATGCAATAAGTTTAATCTTATACCCGAGATCATTTGCCGCCTGCATATCTTGTGCGCGAATTTTAGTGATACCTTCACGGTAAACATTTTCAAGTTTTACGCGCTTGCGGAAGGTTATGGTCGCAAGTGTTGTAATTTTGTAAGCCGCATCAAAGCCTTCCACATCTCCTGTCGGATCTGCTTCTGCGTATCCGAGTTCTTGTGCTTCTTTTAAGACATCTTCATAAGATGCTCCCTGAACATCCATTTTAGTAAGTATATAGTTAGTTGTACCGTTCAAGATAGCTTCTATTTTATTTATTTTATTGCCGGCAAGGATTGTTTTGATAGGCATAATCAAAGGTATTCCGCCTGCAATTGCCGCTTCATAAAGCACAACTTTGTTATATTTTTCCGCAAAATTAAACAATTCTTCGCCGTGTTTTGCCAGCAATTCTTTGTTTGCGGTTACTATATGTTTGCCGTTTTTTATTGCTGTTTTGATTAAATCAAAAGCAGGTTCTATCCCGCCGATTAATTCAGCAACAATATCAATATCAGGATCATTAACAACTTCGTAAGGTTTGTCTGTAACTATAGAGTTGTCAAGATTTTCGATATTGCGCGGTTTATTCAAATTTCTTACCGCAATTTTTGTAACTTCAACGTTATCAAAATTTTTTAGAGTTTTGTAAACTCCTGACCCGACTGTTCCGAGTCCGATTAGTCCGATTTTAATTTTTTTCTTATTTTCCATATTTAAATATTAACACAAAAAATAAGAATAATAACAATAATAAAAAGAGCAGTCGCGAAGCAGGTATTTACCTGCTTCGCGGCTGCTTACATGTCATTACAATTCTAATATACTAAAATTTTGCGAACACTTCTTTTGCAGATCTCAATGCTGCAAGAGTATTTGGGAATCCTACATAAGGCAGACATTGAATTATTGTGGCGGTTATAGTTTCTTTTGAATTACCGGCTTTTAAATTACCTATAATATGGCTTTTTAAAGTTTCGGTATTAGCTGTTGTGACAAGAATGCTTATCACAAGTAGTTCACGTGTTTTCAAATCAAGTCCTTCTCTTGTGTAAAAATCGCCAAAGCATACTTCTGTCAAAAAGTCAGCCACATCAGCCCCCATATCTTGAGGAAGTCCTGACATGGATTGTTTTATTTCATCACCATAAAGCGGAGCCTGAATTGCAATGCCTTTTTCATAGCGTTCTTCTTCTTTAACGGTAGCGGTTGATTTTAGTGGAGTTTCTATTCCTCTTTCTTTGAACACTTCATTTAGAACACCAAGGGCATTCAGCGTTTTAGGGAATCCTATGAAAGGTGCACATTGATAAATTGCCTCTCTTAGTTCCACAGGTGTGACACCGACATTTAATGCGGCGTTTGCATGTGCTTTTAACTGTGGAAGGGTTTGCTGTACTGCAAGCGAGGTTACCGTAATCATTTCCCGCGTCTTTTTGTCAAGTTCTCCGACCGTAAACACTTCTCCGAAAATATATTTCTGCAAAATTGCAAGCATTTCCGGATCATCACCTGTCGTTGAAAGTGCTTCTCCACCAAATAAAGCTTTATAATTTTCTTTGCAAATATCTGTTCTTGTCATTGTTTTGTCCTCATTATTTTTTGCAAAAAGACAGTTTTGCGAAATTAAAATCATCAGTAAAAGTGTAAGTATTTTTTTAATCATTTACTGCCCCCTGCTATTTGTATTGTTCATCAGTTACCGGTTCAAGCCAAGTTGTTTGATTATCCGGTAAATTAGGTTCTATAGAAATATGTGCAAATTGGCTGTCCGGGGCTGCCCCATGCCAGTGTTCAACCTCTGGCGGAATTTTTACCGCGTCACCCGCTTTAAGAATTTGTATTTCTTTATTTCTTTCCTGATAGCGTCCTTCACCTGCGGTAACAAGTAATATCTGACCGCCTGAATGCTTATGCCAGTTTGTTCTTGCTCCGGCATCAAATGTTACGTTTGCAATCGAGGAATTCCAGATATCGTCCTTTTCTACAAGTCTGTAAAGATGCGTTGTGCCTGTAAAAAATTTGCTATAAGGATTAATCTCGCCTTTTGCAAACGGTTGATTTAGTTCTTCTGCCATAATTAAACCTCCTGAAATTAATATTGCCATTAGTACTAATAATGTTTTCTTAATCATTAAGCCTCCTTTCTGACTATAAAATTATTTAGCTATTCTTATATTCTTTATAAAAGCAAATCGTATCAAGCTAATTATTTTGACAAACAGTAGCTGCCAGATAATTTTCTACGCACTCAAGAATTACACTTGCATATTCTTCGTGCTTTCCGTAGAAAATATGTGATGCATCAGGCACAACAATAACCTTATTTTGCCCGGGATGTTTACAATAAGAATTTATCTTTTTCATAAAACCTTCCGGATCCCCTTCTGTAAGGCTGTCTTTTGCCCCAATCACAAAAGCTCCGTTGATTTTTATGTTATTAAGCGATTTAGTTTCACCTTTCCCGCTGATAACAGGACAATTTTTAAGGTTAAATGCATTGTAAAATCCTAAGACAGTTTCAGCACACATAGGAGAAAAACCGCCGAAAAGATACGGTAAAATTTCTCTGCCGCGTCCTTCTGACACAAATTTTTCAGCAAGCTTAATGCATTCTGAAACATTCGGCATTACCTTGAACCAGTGTCCGAGATCAACCGGCGCGCTTACGATAAAATAATCAACAAAATTATCCGGAGTATTCCCAAGATAATGAATTATTCTGTTAGACCCGAGTGAATGTCCGGCAAGAATTATATTTTTAAACCCTAATTCTTTTGCATATTTTACATAAGCTTCTACATCTTCATAAGTAAGACTGAAATCATCAAATACAACACCTGTGTATTTTTGCTTACCTGTTGAAAAATCCGAATATGCTATGCAGGAAAAAGCATCCATTGCATGTCCTGCAATAAAAGCAATATTATTTGCGCTCAACAACTCTCCGCTTGCTGTTAACAAATCGTTTTGAAACACATTACTACATATCCCGCTCATTGTAATAACTACACTATCCATAGTGTTATCACCCCATATAGCGCCTTTAAGTTCAAGACCACGAGGTGTTTTTACCCGTATTATTTCCATATATCGTACTCCTTTTTAATATTATTATTTACCATGTTGCTAAAAATAGCAAATACTTATATTAAATACTCAAATATACTTGACAGGCATAATTAAATAATATATAGTCATAGTAGAGGCAAGAGGAAGTATATGGAACTCAGGGTATTAAAATATTTCTTAACAGTTGCACGCGAAGGCAGTATAACAGGCGCAGCAAATTCACTACATCTAACCCAGCCGACCCTTTCACGTCAGCTGCAAGAGTTGGAAAAAGAACTCGGTCAAAAACTCCTTGTTCGTGGAAAATACAGAGTTACACTCACACAGGAAGGTTTGATGCTCCGCAAAAGAGCAGAAGAAATAGTCGATATGGTTGAAAAAACAGAAGCTGAATTTTCTGCACTTAAAGACAGAATCGGCGGTGATATCTATATTGGCTGCGGAGAAACAGATTCTATGAGATACATTGCTCAAATTATGAGAGATATACAATTAAAATATTCTGATATAAAATTCCATATTCACAGCGGAAACGCAGAAGATGTAACTGAAAAATTAGATAAAGGATTAATAGATTTCGGTATATTAATCCAGCCGATAGACCTTTCTAAATATGATTACATAACAATGCCGGCAAAAGACACCTGGGGCGTGATTATGCGCAAAGACAGTCCGCTTGCACAAAAAGCTGTCATTAAAATGGAAGATCTATTGAATATTCCGATTATAGCATCAAGGCAGATGTCAAGAAAATATTCAGCAGCCAGCGGTTTTTTGGACTGGTTTGGTGAAAACTTTGATAATTTGAATATAACCGCAACCTACAATCTTGTTTATAACGCGGCGATTATGGTGGAGGAAGGTATAGGATATGCGGTTACACTTGACAAACTGGTTAATACAACAGGTCAAACCAATGTCTGTTTCAGACCATTAAGTCCGAAACTTGAATCCGGTCTGGACATAGTATGGAAAAAACATCAGGTATTTTCTCCGGCAGCAGAAATATTTCTGACAGAATTAAAAGAAAGGTTTGCACAAAATAATTAGTTATAAAAGTAGTGGGCAGCGTACTGATTACGGTCTATAGTTTTCTCTAATATTCAATTCCTTCGCGTGCGGCTATTCCGGTATCCCAGTAATGTTTTACAGGTGTTATTTCGGATACAAGATGCGCTATCTCTATAATTTCAGGACGCGCATTTCTGCCGGTCAACACTATTTCCATATCTTCCGGTTTGTGTTTGAGTACATCAAGAACTTCTTCAAGTTCAATTAGTCCAAGATCTATTGCTATATTTGCTTCATCCAAAATAATAAGATTATACTCATCATTCAGTATGGCTTTTTTAGCAAGCTGCCAGCCTTTTTGTACTTCTTCTTTATCTAAATCGTTTTTATTATCCGTATAAACTATTCTGTCCAGACCCGCCTGTACTATTGTAAGATTATTGTTTATTTCATCAGACAGGTTTCTGAATGATTTTAATTCCCCGTAATCGTCCCCGCCTTTTGTAAACATTACAATAAGAACTTTCCAGCAGCGTCCGAGTGCACGCATTGCAAGTCCGAGTGAGGCTGTGGTTTTACCCTTGCCGTTTCCGGTGTAAACCTGTATATATCCGTGTTTCGCCCAATTAGGATTTATTAAGTTGTTATCGCATATATTTGTCATAATTTCTGATTTTATTATATAGTAAAAATATGGATAATAAAAGCGACCTTCGCATAATTGCGAAAACTAAACGAAAAGTGCTTGATATAAAAAATATCAGCAGTAAGCTTTGTAATCTTCTAAGACAAAAGGATTATTATATTAATGCTCAAAATATCCTGCTTTTTTATCCGTTGAAATACGAAATTGATACTCTGGAACTGCTTAACGATAATAAGAATTTTTATTTTCCTAAAGTCCAGGGGAAGGAATTATTGATTTGTCCATATAGCGGTGAGTTTAAAAAATCCGATTTGAATATTATGGAACCGTGTTCTGCGCCTGTAGCGCCGGCGATATTAGATTTAATTATTGTACCTGCTCTTATGATTGATGTACAAAATTATCGACTTGGATATGGCGGCGGATTTTATGACAGATTATTGGCGAAAAATCCTGATATTACAACAGTTTCTTTGCTGCCCCGGGAATTTTTTATAACTGAACTGCCGCATGATAAATTTGATGTTCCGGTTAAGCATACGATATTTGTTTAAAATGGTTGAAGACCCCGCCAGCTGGCGAGGTCTTGTTTTGTAATGGTCAGTTTAAGGATAGGGGTTAGATTTTGTTTTATGCTACATAATTAGGTTTCCAGTTTTCAATAGCTTTGTTTTCTGCTTCTGAAACGCTTTGTAATTCTTGATCTAACATCTTCAATTGAGATTCTATTTTTGCTTTTTCCTGTTGGATTTGTGTTTCCTGTTGGTTTAATAATTTTTGTTCAACCTTGTTAATTCTTTCTTTCTGCTGCTTATAAAGATTTTGGAATACCCACTGCTGATACATTGCCTGTGCATTAGGATCCATTTGCTGCATCTGCATGTTCATCATAGGCTGCATCATCATAAAGTTTTGTTGGGCACCGGCTAATGCCATATTGTGCGAATAAATAGAAAACATCATCTGACGGTTAAACATTGATGCAGGTGTGTTCATCATATCGAACATTGATACCGAACCGTCACCTATATTCGCAGCATATTGCTGCAAATCAGACAACTTCTTGGTAACCTGCATCAAACGATAATTCAAGTCGTTTTTCTGCCTGATAATGTCTATTTTTCGAAAGCCGAAAATTAATAGAGACATTTCTAACTCCTACCTTTTAAATAACTAACCTTTTTTAACCTTACATGAATATAAAAACATGCAATCTTCACTAATTGCATGTTTTTTAGACTTTTGTAAAGTTTTGTAACGCAAGTTTATTTATGCGTTTTTTCTACTATTTTATCAATTAAACCATATTCCAGAGCTTCTTGAGCAGAAAGGAAGTGGTCGCGTTCGCAATCTTCTTTTACTTTATCGTAAGGCTGACCGGAATTTTTAGCAATAATATCTATGAGCATGTGTTTCATTCTCATTATTTCTTTTGCTTCAATTTCAATATCTGTTGCCTGACCTTTTGCACCGCCGAGTGGCTGGTGAATCATTATTCTGGAATTAGGTAGTGCCATTCTTTTGCCTTTTGTTCCTGAGCATAACAAAAATGCGCCCATTGATGCGGCATCGCCAAGACAAATAGTTGCTACATCTGATTTAATTAAATTCATTGTGTCGTATATTGCCATGCCGGCTGTTATTACGCCGCCAGGACTATTAATATAAAGCATAATGTCTTTTTCATTGTTTTCACTGTCCAGCAACAGAAGCTGGGCAACAATTGAATTTGCAACTTCATCATCAATTTCTGAGCCTAAAAATATTATTCGCTCTCTTAACAGTCTTGAAAAAATATCGAAAGAGCGCTCTCCGCGTGATGATGCCTCTATTACAGTCGGGACATAACCCATAATTCTAAAATAAGTTTCTTGATCCATTGTATTCTCCTAACAGATATATTCTATTATAGTACAAACATATCACAAAAATAAATATTAACAATTGTAACGAATTATACATTGACTGAAATCAGATAATACTAAAATTGTTTATATAAGTAAGAGAGTTAAAAACAGAGAGGACAGAGCAATGGCAATATCTAATATTCAAGAAACATTGTTGATGTACACAAAACAAAAAGCTTTATTAAATGAAAAATTGACTGATGTTATGTTCACAATGACGACTGCTACTAAAAAAAGTGCTGAAGAACAGGCTAAATACAATACTCAATTACAAACATATTATTATGAATATTATGAAGAAGATCCTGTAGCATACTCAGATATGGTTGAAATATTAAATCAGGATCATGAAATGGACTTAGCGAACCTGCAATCTTGGGAAGCTGAACTTGAATTGCAAAAGAATAATTACGAAACAAAATTGAATGAGATTACGGCATTTGAAAGTTCATGGACCAAGTTATTACAGACCAACGTTAAGAAGGACTTTGCATACGGAGGGCAGCAACAGTAACATTTGAAAAAATTGAATATTCAAATTTGGCAAAAAAGCAGCAGTGGCTGCTTTTTTGTTGTACTATGTTGTTATGTTAGAAACAGGAGAAAAACTCGGAGCATTTATTGTACCAACCGGTATTGGCGCAAGCATAGGCGGCTATGCGGGTGATGCCAGCTGTTATGCAAGAAAATTCGCTGATAAGATTAAACTTATTGTTAATCCTAATGTTGTTAATGCCGGAGGATTTTCAGGAATTACTCCGAATATGTTTTATGTTGAAGGATATTCACTTGACAATTTTTTTAAGGGTAAAATAAATCTTTTGCCCTCCAGGAAAAACAAAATCGGCATTGTATTTGATAAGGCAATTCCGCAGGATGTTCTTAATGTACATATAAATACTATGAATGCGGTAAAAACTGTTTATGATGTAAATATATGCGGATATCAGATAACTGAACAAGAAGTCGGGGTAGAATTTTATATTGACGGAAACGGTATCTCAACAGGAGGAATTAAAAATCCGGAAACACTCTTGAAAGCTTGTAAAGAACAATTACAGCAAGGGGCAGAAGCTCTTGCGCTTGTATGTATGTTTGAAGACCCCGAAGAAGATAATCTTGATTACGCCAACGGCATAGGTGTTGATCCGGTTGGTGGAGTAGAAGCTATTATTTCTCATTATATATCTAAAGAATTGAATGTACCGTGTGCACATTCTCCGGCTTTTGAAGACTATTCCGTTTCCTCTGATATAGTTGATCCGCGTTCCGCCTCCGAATATATTACGCCGACATTCTTGCCCTGCATTCTAATCGGGCTTGCACAGGCGCCTAAATTAACATCCAGCAATGGTATTTCTATAGATAATCTCGACTTTTTAGTTATGCCGTATGATGCTATAGGCTCAACTCCTGTATTTGAAGCTATAAAACGAAATATCAATGTGTTTTTAATAAAAGAAAACAAAACCATTCTTGAAGTTTCGCCGGAAAAACTCAACATTGCCGATAAGGTAAAAGTCTTTGACTCCTATGAAGATTGCTTGGATTTTTTAAATTGTAACAATATATTAACTTAATTGTTTTTATTCTAAAGTATTCTTTTATATCTGCCGTTAACACTTTTATAAAATAGTGTGTGTTAATGTCATGAAAGGCAGGTAAAAATGGTTGATGAAGTAGGTAAAACAGGGGCAATTTCTAACCAGAAATTTAGTCAAAAAGGGATGCAGCTTGCACAACTCAAAGAAAATAAGCAGGTTTATGAGTTTTTTAAGAATGCCGGATTATCCGACGGCAATTATGTTTATGCCTCTGACATCCAAAATCTCTTCGGAAAATTTGATAAAAATGATAACGGAAAACTTTCTGTAAAAGAAGCCAAAGCTATGGGGTTAGAAGGCAGCAGAAAAGAAATTAAGCAGGCTGTCAAATTGATGAACGAAATTCTGGAAACCCAAATAGACTCTTCACAAGATATTTATCCTGCAAAAGTTGATGAAAATACAACCGCTTATTATAACAAGGACGGCAAAATTCAGTATCACGCGCAAACTATTCAAAGTGGAGATGAGCCAATAGAAAAATTTACATTTTATCGTGACGGAGATACGTCAAAGGTTTCTACTTATGCTGAAAAATCCGGCGACACAGGGTTTATTCTTCAATATAATGAGGCGGGTTTACCGGAAAAAGAAACCTACAGCAATGGCGGAAATATTCAAACTACAAGTTATGAATATGATGAAAATAATCAATTGAAACGCCAGACTTCAGAAGCACAGGGAAGTAAAGTTGTTACAGAATTTGATGCTCAAAAACGACCGGTAAAAATAGTTGAATCAAATGCCGGCAGTAAACTTTCTTCTGTTGTAACTAATACTTACGATGATGAAAATGGCACATTTACACAGAAAATTCAGAACAATCCGGCTTTATTGAAAGAAGGAATCGCCGAATCAGAAAGCACATATGCCATTGATGCTGAAAGTGGTAAAGCAGATGTCTTGTTACAGCGTAAAGAAATGGGAATTGACGGGAAATCCAGAGAATTTACTCAAACAGAAGCTGGTGTGCTCGAAGAAAAGCGTGACGGCTATACAATCAGAACAACCTGGCATGAAAACGGTAAAACAACAGTTGTTCAGGACGGTAATGAAACCCATACAATAGAATATGACAAAGACGGCAATACTTATGTTTATGTTAAAAACGGTGAAACTGTTAAAACAACCGCCGAAAGAGTTCTGGGTAAAGATGCTTCAGAAGAGCAGCTTAAAGCGTTTAGGGAATTAAACAAGGATTTAATCAAAACCTATGGCAAAAATAAAGTTGAAGCCTTTCAGGTTGGTGAGAAAATCCGTGTACCAATGGAACTGGAATACAACAAAAACACTAAAGCAATACTTACAGTAGATCCTAAAGCAGAAGAAAAAGCCTGGAAAAAAGATATTAAAGCAGGCAGCGCCGGCAGCGGTTCTGGTGCCGGACAATCAGGCGGTGCCTCAGGAGTTTCCGGAAGCGCTACTACTGCTCCAAAAGTCGTTACGCTTGATGTAAGCAAGAAACAACTTGATGAAAAAGGTATTAAATATACTGTTAAAGGCAATGAATTATCCTTTGTTGACAAACAGGGCAGAAAAGTTGTCATGACTTATCAAAACGGTTTGAAAAAACACGAAACCGCTTACCCGAAAGATGCGGTCAACATGTATGGCGAACAGTTAACAGGACGACGTTATTATGACAAAGAGTATAAAAATGGCGTTATTGAAAAAGAAAAAATATACCACGATACAAATCCTTCAAAAATCGCTATACAACGCGGTTACAAAAATGGTGTTATCTACAGAGAAGTAAAATGCATGAATGATGAACAGAAAAATATTGCAATGGCTGAACGTATGAAAAACGGTGAAAAGATAGATGCCGTAAAATTCATGCATGCCCCGCAAATAACAGAACGGACAGATTTTGTAAACGGTAAAAAGGTTAAAACTATTCACTATCGTGACGGAGATCTCAAAAAAATAGATACCCTTGAAACTTTCAAAAACGGTTATACCACAACAACTGTTTATGAAAACGGTGACACTTCAAAAGTTATGTCTATAGCAACAACCTATCCGAATAATTCGAATGTAGTGTTAAAACGTTTTCAAAACGGTAATTTAGATGTTGTAACAGAACTTTCTGAAATGAACAGTGATCAGAGTTTTAAACCTGTTTACAATAAAAAAGGTAATGTAACCGGATACACCAAAGCTGACGGTACAACACTTGATGCTGCCGGAAATCTAAAAAACAGTCCGCTTGCAGATGATTTATATAAACAATTGAAAGACTACAGCGATAATGACAAAACAGAGGCTATGCTAGCACAAATAGACAAAAGCAATATAGTCGATGTTCTGGAAGGTTTTGAACGCCTTTCACCTGATGAACCTCTATTTGAATATGTAAATAACGAATGGGGATTCGGACTCGGACGTCCTGTTATGGATCCTATTCTCGACAAGCTTTTAAAACTCGGCGGAGAATACGGTATTAAAAATAAAAATCTACAGGAGCTTTTAAATAACAACAAAAATAACGACCGTTCCGACTACAACAGAAGCGAGATAAAAACACTAAACGAAAACGTCCCGAAAGTCGTTAACTCACTGAGAAATAAATACAAAGCGCTGATTAAAGAGAATATGTAATTACATTTTTTATATAACTGGAGGGTGCGAGGTTATATGTCGCACTCTTTTTTTATTATTGAAAATAATATTCAAGTTCTGCATTCAGATCTAATTTTTCTGCGTCCGGTTTGAATATTTTTGTCAAAATCCCCATTTTGGCAAGTCTGTATTTTAAACTTACGGCAAGCACTCCAAGACCGTATTTGCAAGAACGTACAAAATTTATTGAAGAAGCTTCTTTAAAATATTTTGTAGGGCAGGAAACTTCTCCTATTTTAAATTTGTAATAGAAAAGCAACGCTATCATCTCATTATCAAAAATAAAATCGTTATCACAAGCCTCCAGCGGTAATTTTTCCAAAACTTCCCGCGTAAATCCTCTGAAACCCGTATGATATTCCGACAGTTTTTCTCCGGTAAAGATATTTTCAAATGTTGTCAAAAATTTGTTTGCAATAAATTTGTATAAAGGCATACCGCCTTTCAAAGCTGAATTTCCAAGCATACGTGAGGCAAGAACTGCGTCATACTCTCCAAATGCCATCATAGAAACTATTGCCGGTATTAATTTAGGTGTGTACTGATAATCAGGATGCAGCATTACAACAATATCTGCGTTCGCTTTTAAGGCTGCTTTATAGCAGGATTTTTGGTTCCCGCCATACCCTTTATTCTCTTTGTGCACTATTGTTGTGATGCTTAATTCTTTTGATACGATTTTTGTATTATCCTGCGAATTATCATCCACAAGTATAACTTCATCCACAAAATCCTTATAAATCTCGTCATAGGTTTGTTTGAGCGTTTTTTCGGCGTTATATGCCGGCATTATTATTACAACTTTTTTCCCGTTAATCATTTTTTTACCCGTAAAAAAAGTGCTTACGCATTACCGTAAGCACTTTTTTGTCAATATATCTATTCTTCAATAGCCTCAACAACTTCTTCTTCATCATCGCTTTCAGTTTTTTCAGCCGAAGCATCAGTTCTGATAGAAGACTTGTCTGTGCCTAAAGTTTTGTCTTTAAACTTTTTAACCTGTCTGTCCAATTTGTCAGCAAGTAAATCAATACTTGCGTACATAGATTCTGCTGATTCTTCACAACGTACAACACCTGTGTTCATTTTGCAGGAAACTTCTGCAACATGCTTGCCTGAAGCAGCAGGATTTTTGATAACTGACAGTACAACATCAATGCCCTGTATTTGGTCATAGTGATTTGCAACCTTGCCAAATTTCTCCTTAACATAAGCCTTGATAGCATCGGTAATTTCAATGTTTCTACCGTTAACGTAAATATGCATGTGAACCTCCATATAACATACTGCTTTATTATTATAACACATGTTTTTGATTTTGCCAAGTGTTATATTAACTATTGCTAACTTAAAAACAGCATAAAGGTTTTTGCCGCAAACTTTAGAGTTTACTAATCTTCAATGATAAATTGCTGCAATTCTACGTTAGGCGTGCCGATTACTCTTACAAGCTCCAATACGGCAGCCTTCATCTGGCATCTTTGTGAAGATCCGCTAAAAAAGTCTTTATAAAAACAACCTTCACAGTTACATCCTCTTTTATAACATTCCAAAGCTGTCGGTGTCCACCTTCTGACTGCTACAGCTCTACCCATATCCCTACTTCTGAACACTTATAATTTTCTCCAATTAAACTATCTAGTAAAACGCAGATTCGCGACGCATAACACCGCCGTTTTATCCTCCCCAAGGGCTTTTTAAACCCTCGATAATTTAATTATAGGAAATAAGGATATTTTTTCAAGGGCGGAACATGTGATTATTAAGATTTGTGACGCAAGCTTCAAACACCGCCAAATAGCGGTTTTTCGCAGGTCAATACCTCCAAAAACCCCGTCATTACATGCTTTTGGCATGTTTATACCATGCAATCATATGTCCTGCATGCCTTTTCAGGTTTTTAGAACAGGTTAAGTTTTGTAACATTTATGGCATCCCTTTTATTTCTTGTTTTTTATATTGCGCAATACTCTGTTCCGCCTTTAATTGTATCGGTTATTCCTTCAAAAGTTCTTTGCAGAATATAATCTATTGATTCTTGTGTATCGTATGCAATATGCGGAGTAATTATTACGTTAGGATATTTAATTATTTCCTGTGTAATTAACACTTCTTCATGACATTCTACAGGTATATCGTCCATATTTTTTACAAATTCGCCGCATTTAACATTGTAGTTTTCACAGGTTAAGACATCAAGCGCAGCGCCTTTAATTAAGTTGTTGTCCAGAGCATACTTCAATGCTTTGGTATCAATCATTTCGCCGCGGGAAGTGTTTATGATGTAGGAATTTTTATGCATTAATTCAAATTGTCTAAAGGAAATCATATTTTTGTTTTTACCGGTATAAGGCAGATGCATAGTTATTATATCCGAGTTCTGTAATAAATTATCAAGGGCGACGTATTCTACATCGCAAGTGTCTTTCAATTCTTGTTTTTCGTTTAAATCGTATGCATAAATCTTCATGCCGAATGCTTTTGCCAATTTGCATACAGCTCCGCCGATAGCCCCTGTACCGATAACTCCTATTTTTAACTGCGAGATGTCACGCCCCATAAAACTTATGGATTTTTCATTGTATTGTTTAGTGCAATTCGCAGCATAAACAATATTTCGCACAAGCGCAAGTATCAATCCAAAGGTGTATTGAGCCACTGATGTACTCCCGTAATTCATGACGTTAATAACATTAATATTTCTCTTTTTGGCAGCATAAGTATTTATATGGTCAATGCCTGTTGAGCGCGTAGATATTATGCGTAAATTTCTAAAACTGTCTATGACCTCACCAGTCAGTTCCGAATCTATAAACACACTTATAACCATAGCACTGTCTAAATCTTCCTGAGATAAGTTTTTTACTGTCTGTTCATTCAAACTTTCGCTGAAAAATTTTATATGAAAATTCGGGAAACTATTGTTTGCAAAAAAAGCTTTTTCTGTATCTCTGTAATCGAAAACCAACAAATTAATTGACATGACAAAATTCTCCTGTATTAAGTAAAGTCATTATTTGCAAACCAAAAGGATAATACTATTGCACAAAAGTATAAAAGCGGCGGCAATAAAGATTACGCCTAAAGATAATGAAAGCGGACAAAAAAACGTTTAGACTAAAAATATCAAAAGGAAACAATTCTGTAGATAAAATAATTGCACACTGAAAACAATCAAATATCATATAAATTTCGTGTCCTAAAGCCGGATCATCCGTGATATTTTCGGGCGTACAAATAAGCGGCAGGGCACGAACGGCTGTCGTTATCAGCGGGGAAGTACGTTGTAAAACCTGCAAGACAGTCGATATCAAAAGGCATGGTGCACACAAAAATTGGTGTATCGTGCCTTTTTATGTTAAAGCTTCCTGCAAATTCTTTGACATATATTCAATAAGATTCAGAAGATAGCTGAAACATTCCAATTCTTCCGGCATTTCTTCTTTTGCTGCGAGATAATCGTTAAGAATAAAAATGATAGTATGCATCTGTGCGACAAGGTCATGAATATGTACAAGTTTTTGTTCCGGATCAGTTGTGTTACGTATAGCCTCTAGTGCAACATCGATATCGTTCATAATGATTACTCCTAACAAAATAATGTTACAAATAATTTATTGTATACAGATATTATATTTTTATACAATAAAAAAGTCAAGCTTTAGAAAAAATAATTTATAATACTGGCATGATAAAAAACAGACTATCAATTATAATGGGTGAAAAACGGATGAGAATATCTGATGTCGCAAAACTTACAGGTGTTTCTTATTCTGCCATATATTCAATATATTATGATAATACAAAAGGAATCGAATTTGACACTCTGGATAAACTTTGCTGGGCTTTAGAATGCAATACTCAGGAGTTGTTTCGCTACATTCCTGATGATTTGGTTAAATAAACATCTTATATATATGATACAGGTATTACATTTACATTCTCAGTTAAGGGCATGTCTTCTTCTCTAAGACATATCAAAGCTCCTTTACCCGGATTTTGAATTACATTAAAATGTTTAATCATTGATCCGGTAGGATTTGCTGTTAATTTAATAATAACAGCTTCTATAGTTCTAGTAATATACATATTTTTGACCATTTTTTGATAAATCTAAAGTGTGACTTTAGATTTATCAAAAAATAATGATTTGTCAAGTAAAATCAATACTTTGGGGGATATTGATTTTAGATAATACGGCAAAATACCGCGAAAAGCTTTTCGTGGTATAATAAAACTGTTGGCAGAAATATAAAGGAATGCAAAATGACTAATCGCGTTGTAGTAGGTGCCCAGTGGGGTGATGAAGGTAAGGCAAAAATTACAGATCTTCTGGCTGAAAAAGCTGATTTAATAATCCGTTATCAGGGAGGATGTAACGCAGGACATACAGTTGTCGCTCATAATAAAACTTTTAAATTTCACCTGATACCGTCAGGAATTTTATATAAGAATAAAATATGCTTTATCGGAGCGGGAACGGTAATTTTGCCGGAAGCATTTGAAACCGAAATTAAAGGACTTATCGCTGACGGTGTTGATGTTTCAGGACTTAAAATCAATCCGCTTGCCTCTATCACAATGCCTTATCATACAGAAGTTGACGGGTACTCAGAAAACACTGCAACCAAAGGTAAAATCGGTACGACCAAAAAAGGTATAGGACCTACATATACAGATAAAATGGCTCGTGTGGGATTAAAAATTCAAGATTTGTATTCTGAAGAAGCTTTAAATGAAAAATTAGATATTATTTTACCGCTTAAAAACAAAACCCTGAAAGAAGTTTACGGTCTTGAACCGTATTCAAAAGAATGTATTCTTTCATTGTGCGAAAAATATGCGGAAATATTTAAACCATACGTATGTTTTGATTGGCAGACAGTTCTGGAAGATGCCAAACGTGAGGGTAAAGCAGTACTTTTTGAAGGCGCACAAGGTGTCATGCTTGATATAGATTACGGAACATATCCTTTTGTCACTTCGTCAAATCCAATAGGCGGCGGAGCTGCAACAGGCAGCGGTTACGGACCTAAAATGATTGATGAAGTCATAGGTGTTGCAAAAGCCTACGTAACCCGCGTGGGAGAAGGTCCATTTGTCACAGAGTTAAAAGACGAAACCGGTGACAAAATCCGCGAAATAGGACATGAATTTGGTGTAACAACAGGACGCCCGCGCCGCTGCGGTTGGTTTGACGCCGTAACAATGAAATATTCAGTGCTTGTCGGCGGATTGACATCAGTTGCGCTAACCAAGATTGATGTATTTGATACATTTGATGAAATAAAAGTTTGTACAGCATATAAAGATACCCGCGACGGTAAAATTTATAAAAATTATCCGACCGATGTGTTTATCCATAAGTATTTAGAACCGGTTTACGAAACACATAAAGGCTGGAAACAGGATATAACAGGCATAAAAGAATATGAAAAATTACCGGAAAACGCTAAAAAATACCTTGCTCGTTTAGAAGAACTTCTAGAAACTCCTATTTCAATAGTAAGCGTAGGACCGGATAGAGAACAAACAATATTTAAGTAAAAAGCAGGTATAATAAATCCGGATGAACCGATTGTGCGGATTTAATTTCTTTTAATTTAAAAAAGAGCCGATGAAGGGATTTGAACCCTTGACCTGCTCATTACGAATGAGCTGCTCTGCCAGCTGAGCTACATCGGCTTTCTACATAATTATTATACAGAAAGCCGCATTTATATGCAAGAGTTGTTACAAAATAACCGGTAAAACTAAAAGAGTAGCTGTTTGTTATTGCCTGCACTGTTTGCAAAGCCCCAGACTTTCGCAAAGAGTATATAAATTATGAGAAAAAGACTTGAAATTTTTAGAGCTATAGTGTATAATGGGAATATGAAAAACCAATTACCGAGGAAGTATAGAATAATCAGT
>CALUQJ010000033.1 GCA_944322865.1 Candidatus Gastranaerophilales bacterium | reverse complement strand
AAATGCTGAAGCTATTGATAAAGCTCTTGCTAATATTAAAATATGCGACCCGGCTATAGGTTCCGGGGCGTTCCCTGTTGGAATGCTTAATGAAATTGTAAGGGCAAGAATATCTCTTGTTGAATCCGGATTTTTAAAAGAAACTAAAAAGCATTCTGTATATGAATATAAACGTCAAGCAATCCAAAATTCAATCTATGGAGTAGATATAGAATCTGGAGCCGTTGAAATAGCAAAACTAAGACTTTGGCTTTTTTTAGTAGTTGATGAAGAAAATATTGAAAACATCAAAGCTCTACCAAATTTAGATTATAAAATAGTTTGTGGAAATTCACTTTTTAATGTCGAACATAATTTATTTAACACAACACTTTTTAGACAATTAGAAGAATTAAAACCTCAATTTTTTAACGAAACAAGAAAAAAGGAAAAGAAAAGACTAAAAAAAGAAATTGATGCAATTATAAAAGAATTAACCAAAGATGGAACATTTGACTTTGAAATATATTTTTCAGAAATTTTTCATGAAAAGAACGGATTTGATGTTGTTATTGCAAATCCTCCTTATGTTGGGCATAAAGGTGGGCAAAAAGAACTATTTAGCAAAATAAAAAAATATAATCTTGGAATATTTAATAATGAAAGAATGGATTTATTTTATTATTTTTTTCACTTGGCATTAAATATAATGCATATAAAAGGTATAGCAACTTTTATAACAACAAATTATTATATTACTGCTGATAGTGCAATAAAATTAAGAAAGGATTTAAAAGATAGAAGTAATATAATCAAACTAATTAATTTTAATGAATTAAGAATCTTTGAATCAGCTTTGGGGCAACATAATTTAATAACATTCTTTGAAAAAAATAAATTAGACGAAAAACAATGTTTTATTATAAATACTAATAAAAAAGGAGTTGCTACATCTTCAGTATTAAATCATATTTTATGTGACAAAGATGTAGATACTAATTATTTCTTGAAAAAACAAACAGCACTATTTGATAGTAAAAATCTATACATACGTCTTAATCCAGATAATTCAAATATATCAACTATCCTAGATAAAATAAAGAAATATTCATCTAGTACTCTTATTAATTACTGCAATATTACTCAAGGTTTAGTATCTGGTTGTGATAAGATAACCAAGAAACATATGTTAAAATTTCCAAATGAAGGGTTCGTAAAAGATTCTGGAGTTTTTGTTATTGATAAAACCTATGCGCAATTTGCAAATTTAGAAACAGATATTTTAAAGCCTTGGTTTAAGAATTCGGATATTTATAAATATGGGGCAAATGAGCATACCACAAAATTTTTGATACATTTAAATACGGATGTTAATATATCTCAATATCCAAACATTCTGTCACATATAAATAAATATATTAAAGTTATTACTGCTAGAAATTATGATAGTGGAGAACTAAATAAAGCAAAAAAACTAAAGAAATTATGGGTGTTATCATCTTCAAGAAAAGATTTTAATTTTAGCTTACCTAAAATTATCTCCCCTCAAAGAACTTATAAAAATATTTTTGGTTATACAGAAAAATTATGGAGTGCTAGTGCTGATGTTTATTTTATAACATCTAAATCTAAAGATATTGAATTAAAATATATATTATCTTTATTGAATAGTAACTTATATTACTATTGGTTATATGAGAAAGGTAAAAGGAAAGGGGAAATGTTAGAATTATATTTAACTCCTCTTTCTGAAATCCCAATAAAAAAAGTTAATGAGGATATTCAAAGCAAATTTGTATCTGTTGTGGATAAAATACTATCTATTACACAAACAGACGATTATTTAGAAAATCAAGAAAAACAAAATGCAGTAAAAGAATACGAAAAACAAATAGATATAATGGTCTATAAACTTTATGACTTAACCTATGAGGAAATTCTCACTATAGATAAAGAATTTTCAATGTCAGAACAAGAATATAACACATACAAACTTTGACAAAACTAACTCGACCAAATCTGACGCATCAATATTCTAAAATTAAATATCACCTAGAAAGGATTTAATAATGGAACTATTAATCGGACTAATATTATTGTATTTTGCAGCATTCAGTGATGATTAAATAATTCTTTATTATCAAGAAAGGATTGTATTTTGAATTATAAAAAATATTTCTTAGTAATAACTTTAATTATTTGCTTAGGTTTGCCAGTCTCAGCAAGCCCATACACAGACTACTGCGAAACAGTTGTTAATCAAATGATAGAAGTGCTGGGATTTTCAGATGATTATTTACTTAACTATCCTGTCAGAGTAGATGTTGAAATTATGCCTGACGGTTCTGTAAAAAATGTGTATATAAAAGATTACATAGGACGTCGGCAGGTAAAATGGGAAAACAAAATTCTTGATACAACTTTCCCATCTCACAACCTTATGAAAGGTATAGGCGGAGGTCCGGCTGTTTCTGTTGTTGAACGTCTTATTAAAAAATCAGAATTAAAGAGAATGGAGCAGGAAAAGTTCCTGTTTAACCTGCGTTCAGCTCTGATGAACGGTTTTTCATACCCTGCAAAGAATCAAAACTTAAAAGCAAAAGTAAGATACACTGTAGATAAAATGGGGCGGTTAAGAAACTATGAACTGGTTGAAAGTTCAGGCAATACATCCTTTGACAATGCTGTGTTAAAGTTCCTCGATAACAGACAGAATTATACAGTAATGTATTTACCGACTTTGCAAACTGAAACTTATACGGATACCGCAATATTTAGAAGTAAATAAAAAAGAGCAGCTTCACTGCTCTTTCTACTATTAAAACTGTTTCCGCTATTTTACAAGTAATCTTGCCTCTTCAAACTTCTTCTGCATAGTCGGATTATTCTTAGTAAGTTTCTTAATTGTTAAATCTTCCGCCTTGTTATTCGCTAACCGCAGGTTATTTTCAGAAGATAACAACGCTTCTTTTGCTTTCTGCAAACGTTCTATAGTCTTATCAATCTCATCAATAGCGATTTTAAACTTTTTACTTGCCTGCTCGTAATTCTTTGAAAACTTATCTTTAAAATCATTCATAGCTGCTTCAAAGTTTGCAACGTCAATATTCTGGGCTCTAACAACAGCAAGTTCTTTCCTGTATTCTAAGGAGTTTAATGCTGCATTTCTTAAAACAGTGATTATAGGTATAAAGAACTGCGGTCTTATTACATACATTTTCCCGTAATAATGAGACATTTCTACGATTCCGTTGTTATACAACTCATTCTCAGGCTCAAGCATTGAAACAAGAACAGCATATTCACATTTTTTCTCACGTCTGTCTTTATCAAGTTCTTTTAAGAAATCAGTATTTTTCTTCTTTGTGGAAGTTGTATCAGCTTCGTTTTTCATCTCAAACATTATTGAGATAAATTCATTTCCGTCAGAATCATAATCACGATAGATATAATCACCTTTACTTCCGGACTTAACATCATTATCTTTTTCAAAATAAGCGGCTTTAAACCCTGTAGCACGTAATTTTTCAAACTCAATCTCACAGTGCTGTTCAAGACTTTCACCTACCATTTTTGTAGATAATTTTAATTTGTAGTCCTTTAAACGTTCAATTTCGTCATTCTTAAATTTTATCTCTGTTTCATATTTTTCTTTTAAAGATTGTTCCAATAATTTATGCTCTTTTTCAGCCAGTTCACTTTCATTAGTAATCTTTAAAATAAACTTTTCCTGAGCGGAAAATTTATTATTCATATCCACTACAATATTTGCAATTTCACGCTCTTTGTCTTTATTGAAAGTTTCTAACCTGTATTTAAGTTCATTAACTTCATTATTTTTTTCCGAAATAATTTTGTCAATTTCAGCCTGCTTTGCTATTTGTGCGGATTTTATTTCTGATTTTAATTGTATTATTTCAGCTTTTTTAGCATTTATTTCTTTGTCAAATGTTTTTCCCATTTCAAGTTTAGTCGATAAAAGCAGGTTTTCTTTATCTTTTTCAAATTGAGCTTCTTTGTCTTTTAAGTCTTTTTGAAATTCCTTATCTCTAACCTGTTTTACTATAGCAGTATAAAGAGTTTCATCTACCTGGAAAATTTCTCCGCATTTCGGACATTTAATTTCGTTGTTCATTTTTTCATCCTTTCGTTTTCTTTGTGTCAACTGTTAGGTACCTAGATGACTTAAGAAAATGAAATGAAAAAATTTGCCTAGGTGCTGAAAGGGTGAAGAATAGGCTAAAACCTAGCA
This sequence comes from Candidatus Gastranaerophilales bacterium, assembly GCA_944322865.1. Classification (GTDB taxonomy): domain Bacteria; phylum Cyanobacteriota; class Vampirovibrionia; order Gastranaerophilales; family Gastranaerophilaceae; genus CALUVH01. Next base: position 15,559 of record CALUQJ010000033.1, on the reverse strand, counting down.
ATGCTAAGCGTTTTAACCTATTTAGTGGAATTTGCTATATAAGTCCCAAATATTACTACTTGTAGTGCTTTTGTTTTTGTGTTATTTTAATTGTATATAAAAGTGAGGATTTATCAGTTTTATATTCATAATTTTATTATTTAAGAAGGAGAAAAATTATGGCAACAAAAGAATTTTTTACAGACTCAGAAGAACTTAAAAAACTGATGTCTGCTGCACGTGCTACTATTACAGCACCATTTTTCGGCAACAATGTAGAAGAAGTCAAATCTGTTTCCGAAGCTTACAAACTGGCTAAAAACAGCCCGGGTACAATTGAATTAACAGGGATGCCTGTTTACAAACCCGAAAAAATCGGTCTGCCTCAAGGCGCAAATCAGTTATTATTCAATGATGGAACTGTAGTTGGTCGTTGCGCTGCTGCGAGAAAAATCGTCGGCGAACCTAATTGCGATTTAAAATACTTATTACCGATTATTCGTGAAGCAATTTATCAAACACGTGACAAACTTATGTACAAAACAGAAGTTGTAGTCGGTTTGGAAGAAGACTTTATGGTAAAAGCTCACCTTATGATACCTGAAGGATTCGAAAACATTATGTATTCCTGGATGTTGAACTTCCAGTACATAAACGAAACTTATGCAAATATGTATGCTGATTCAAGACAACTTCCTGACGGCGATATATATGTATTCTCAGATCCTGACTGGTCACATCCTGACTTCCCTTATGGATTGACATTCTTTGATCCAGAACACAACTGTGCTTGTATTTTAGGTATGAGATACTTCGGTGAACACAAAAAAGGTACATTGACTCTTGCCTGGGGTTGTGCAGCACGTAATGGTTATGCTTCATGCCACGGCGGTATGAAACGTTACAACCTTGATAACGGAAAGTCTTTCCAGGTAGCTGTATTCGGCTTATCAGGTTCTGGTAAATCAACTATCACACATGCTAAACACAACAACAAATACAACATTACAGTTCTTCATGATGATGCATTTATCATCAATGTTCAAGACAAATATACAATTGCACTTGAACCTGCATATTTTGACAAAACAGCAGATTATCCGATTGGCTGTGATGACAACAAATACATTTTGACACAACAAAACGCAGGAGCAATACAACTTGCTGACGGCAAAGTAGTTTCAGTTACTGAAGATATCAGAAACGGTAACGGTCGTGCAGTTAAATCTAAACTCTGGTCACCAAACAGAGTTGACAGAATTGACCAGCCGATTAACGCTATTTTCTGGTTAATGAAAGACCCTACAATTCCGCCTGTATTAAAACTCTCTGGAGCAGCTCTTGGGGCAGCAATGGGCGCAACTCTTGCAACAAAACGTACATCTGCTGAAAGACTTGCAGCAGGCGTCGATCCTAACGCACTGGTTGTTGAACCTTATGCTAACCCGTTCAGAGTTTATCCTCTGTCAGTTGATTACACAAGATTTAAACAATTAATCGCTGACGGCGTTGACTGCTACATCCTGAATACCGGTGAATTTATGGGGACAAAAGTTAAACCGGCTCATACATTAGGTATTATTGAAGCTATTGTGGAAGGCTCTGCAAAATTCCATAAATGGGAAAACTTCTCAGACATCGAAATTATGGATATTGATGGCTTTGATGCATCATTCTCTAACAAAGAATACGCAAAACAGTTCGTTGCTCGTATGAACGACAGAATCGAATTTGTTAAATCAAGAGAAGTTGAAAAAGCAGGTATAGATAAATTACCGGCAGATGCACTGGAAGCATTACAGGCAGTTGTAAAAGAAGCAACAGCTTTAGCAGGTGTATAATATAAGACTCTTAAATTTATAGGGGCGGGACAAAATTGAAATTTTGTCCCGCCTTTTATTTAAAAAGTGAACTGCTATTACAAAAATCGACTTCGATAGTAATACAGAGCACTATTTTCCTATACAAAAATGGTCAAAAATATTATTTAGTATCTCATCCGTTATAACTTCGCCGGTTATTTCATCCAGATACAAAAGTGCCGATTTCAAATCTATCGAAATAAGATCCTGCAATTCTCCATTTTTTGCAGCATTAAGGGTCAGTATTAAATTCTCACGGCATTTTTCCAGGCAGTCCTGCTGGCGTTTGTTTGTGACAAATTCCATTTCGTCAGGCGAAAAATTATATACAATTTCTTTTATTTTGTTTTTTAATTCCTCAATACCGGCTCCGGTTTTTGTTGAGATCAATATTCCACTGTCGGATGGAACGCCTTGCGGCAAAAGGTCTATTTTATTCGCGATAACAAGATGTTTCTTGTCTTTTATTAAATCATGTATAGTTTTATCTTCATCAGTCATACCTGCCGCAATATCATACATAAAAAGAACAAGATCTGCCTCTTCTGCTGACTGTTTTGAGTATTCAATTCCTATTTCTTCGACTTTGCCGACCTCTTTGCTTTCGCGTATTCCGGCTGTATCTATTAGGGTAATTGCAATATCCCAGTCAAGATTCTCTTTCAAAACATCTCTGGTTGTGCCTGCAATATCAGTTACTATTGCACGTTCAACATTAAGCAGCGTGTTAAAAAGAGAGGATTTGCCGACATTTGGTCTGCCGACTATCGCAATTTTAACCCCCTGTCTTAATATATCTGATGACTTTGCACCTGCAAGAATTTTTTCTATTTTATTAATTGATTTTTCAAATTCTGAGATTATGTAAGGATATTCAGGCTCTACAACATCTTCAGGAAAATCTATACCTGCAATTATTTTTGAAAGTACATTGAAAATATCAGTACGTATTTCTTTTATTTTTTCACCGAGCACTCCGGATAAATTTTTTGCGGATTGTTTTGCAAAGTTTCGGGTTTTAGCATGTATTAAATCTGCAACTGCCTCCGCCTGCGACAAATCCATTTTTTTATTCAAAAAAGCACGCTTGGTAAATTCGCCGCGTTCTGCCGTACGTGCACCATTTTTTAACACAAGATCAAGAATATTACGCACAACGTTAATCCCGCCATGGCAGTGAATTTCTATAACATCTTCGCCGGTGTAGCTGTTTGGCGCCTTAAACGGGAGAACAATGACTTCATCAATCTTTTTGTTGCCGTCTACAATCCAACCATGCGCAATGCGACCGGGAGCAAGATTTTTTTTAGTAAAAATGTTTTCTATAATATCAAAACTTTTATCGCCGGAAATCCTGATTACTCCGACACCGCCTGTGCCTATTGGGGTTGCTATTGCAGTTATTGTGTCAAATTCCTGTAAAATGTTCATACAATTACTTTAGCACAATATTTGCGATTTTGTCCAGTTCCTGCTATAATAATATTATTATGGAACTGACTTTAGATAATATAAAAGATTTGATCACAGAAAAGAAATTTACTGAAGCACGCAAAGAACTTAAAAATCTCATTGAAGATGATGAACGTGATATAGAAGCTCTAAAACTTTTAGGGCTTTGCGATATTAATCTCAACAATTACGAAGAAGGCCGGAGCGTGTTTGAAACAATTGTCAAATATAATTCTGACGATGCCGCAAGCTGGTTTTATCTTGCAAATTGTTATGACAATCTTGAGGATTATCTCCATGCTATTCCTGCTTACCAGAAAGTTATTGAACTTCGCGAAAATTATCTTGAGGCATACAAATGTCTTTGTATAATTTATGTTAAATCTAAGCAGCCGGAAAAAGCAATTGAACTCGGGAAAAAGGCAGTAGAATTTTCAGATGATGATTATACAATTTTCTACATTATAGGTACAGCCTATATGTCAATGAAAAAGTTTGATGAAAGTGTTTATTATCTGGAAAAAGCACTTGAACTTAATCCGGATCATGCCCAGCTTTACAACAATCTCGGCACATCGTATGTGACAATCGGAAATCTTGAAAAAGCTTATGAAAATTTTGTCAAAGCCGCCGAATTGGATGATTCAAGTTCTATAACTTATTATAATATTGCATCAATATTACAGATACAAAATAAACATAAAGAAGCATGTGTATATTTTCAGAAAGCCTATGATCTTGAACAACAGGATACTTATCTTGTTGCAATGGCTCTGTCAGAGGTTAAGGCTATGGATTTTGAAAATGCTATTAAGCATTACAAAATGCTGGTTGCAAATCATCCTGAAAAACCGAATTATCAGTATAATCTCGCCACCTGCTATGAAATGATCGGCAAATTGGATATGGCAATAGGAATTCTGGCTCACCTTGTCATGCTTAACCCAAAATCTGTTACTATGTCGCAAAAACTTGCAGCCTTGTATTTAAAAATTAAACAGCCGCTAAAGGCTAAGGATATCTATGAGCGGCTTATTGTAATGGGTAATGTTTCACATGAATTGTATTATGAATTTGCGCATGTCTGCGTAATGACAAATGATATGGATAAAGCTGAACGGATTTTGAAAAAAGTTATAGAATTAAATCCTGATTTTGCGCAGGCGCATAAAGATCTCGGTGTAATTTATCTTTCAAAACGCCTCTTTGATTATGCAAAAGATGAGTTTGAAAAAGCATTGAATGCTGATCCTGAAAGTTTTTCAATTCTGTTTGAATATGCGAATTACCTGCATGCAACAACTGATTTTAAACAGGCAGATGAATATTATAAAAAAGCGCTTGAAAAACGTCCTGAAGATGTCAATGCACTGGCATTTTCAGCTTTGAATAAAATTTTGTTACAGGACTTTGATAACGCATGGAAAGAAATTGAACTTGCCTTAAAACATGCCCCTAATGAAAGTTTTGTAACCTATATAGCAGGCAAAATTAAATTTCTGACAAAAGATTATGAGGAAGCTAAGCGTTACTTTATTTCTTCCTATGAAGTTGAAAAAACTCATGATGTTGAAAATCTTTTGGCACTTTGTTATTACGAACTCGGCAATTACGCTCAGGCAAATACGATTTTTGAAAAAATGCTTCAGGATAATCCGCTTAATCTAAATCTTTTATTGAGTAACGCAAAGTGTCTTGAAAAAATGAACGAAAACGATAAAGCCCTAGAAGCGCTTGATAAGATAGTTTCAGCCTTCCCTGAATGTGAAGAAGCGCACGAAATGATACGACGCTTATCCTGATTTTAAACATTACAAATAAAACTTTGTTACAAACTTGTACATTATTTATGTTTAGATTATAATTACAGGCGTTAAGTAGTGTTACTTTAAGAAGGAGACTTTTATGTTTAAAAACATGTTTACGCTCAAAACATTGTCTGCCTTTTTTGCAGCTCTGTTTACGGGTATGTTTTCATCTGCCTTCGCAAGTGAAGCTGACCTTGTAGTTCCGAACATTAAGGCAGCAAGTCCTGAAAGCTTTAATTTATTGCTTATTGGTATTTGCATTTCTGTTGTCGGACTTATTTTCGGTTTCATTGAGTTTTTAAGAATCAAAAAACTCGATGTTCACAAAGCAATGGCTGATGTCGGAAACACAATTTTTGAAACTTGTAAAACTTACCTGATTCAACAAGGTAAATTTTTACTTGTCTTGGAAGTATTAATCGGTCTGTGTATCGCATTTTACTTCGGTTACTTACAACAGATGGGCTTGTCAGGTGTTTTGACAATTCTCGGCTGGTCTGTTATCGGTATTTTAGGCTCTTATGCTGTTGCCTGGTTCGGTATCAGAATGAACACGCTGGCAAATTCTCGTACTGCATTTGCCTCTCTTAAGGGAAATCCTTTGAATATCATGAATATTCCTTTAAAAGCAGGTATGTCAATCGGTGTTTGTCTTGTATCTGTTGAACTTATCATGATGTTGACAATTTTATTGTTTGTACCTGGACATCTTGCAGGCGCTTGCTTTATCGGTTTTGCTATTGGTGAAAGCTTAGGTGCATCTGCACTTCGTGTTGCCGGCGGTATCTTTACAAAAATTGCCGATATCGGTTCTGACTTGATGAAAATTCAGTTCGGTATTAAAGAAGATGATCCTAGAAACCCTGGTGTAATAGCTGACTGTACAGGTGATAACGCAGGCGATTCTATCGGACCTACAGCAGACGGGTTTGAAACTTACGGTGTAACAGGTGTTGCGCTTGTTTCATTTATTCTCCTTGCTGTTATGGGCGCTGAAAATCAGGTTCAATTACTGACCTGGATTTTTGTAATGAGATTCTTAATGATTGTTACTTCAGTTGTTGCATACTGGATTAACAGCGGTATTAACAGAATTTATGCAGCAAAAACAGAAAAATTTGATTTTGAAACTCCGTTAACTAATCTTGTTTGGTTAACATCAATTTTATCAATTGCCATGACTTTTGGCGTAAGTTACAAATTACTGGCTCCTATGGGCGGTAATTTATGGTTAGTACTTTCATCAATTATTTCATGTGGTACATTAGGTGCTGCATTAATTCCTGAATTTACTAAAATCTTCACATCACCAAAAGCAAAACACACAGAAGAAGTTGTTACTGCATCCCGCGAAGGCGGCGCATCTTTGACAATCCTGTCAGGTGTTGTAGCCGGTAACTTCTCTGCTTTCTGGATCGGTATGGTAATTGTTCTGTTAATGGGACTGGCATACTTTGCAAGTTTACATATTCCTGAAACCACAATGATATATCCGTCTGTATTTGCATTCGGTCTTGTAGCATTCGGTTTCCTTGGTATGGGACCTGTAACCATTGCTGTTGACTCTTACGGTCCTGTTACAGATAACGCACAATCAGTTTACGAATTGTCTTTGATTGAAGAAATTCCTGATGTTAAAGGTGAAATTGAAAAAGATTTCGGCTTTACTCCTGATTTTGACAATGCAAAAATGTATTTGGAAGAAAACGACGGAGCAGGAAATACATTCAAGGCAACTTCAAAACCTGTATTGATCGGTACAGCGGTTGTCGGGGCAACAACAATGATATTCTCATTGATTTTAGTTATCCAGAACACATTGGGCATTCAGCCTGAAATGATTTTGAACACATTAAATCCATATACATTGCTTGGTTTGTTAACCGGCGGCGCAGTAATCTACTGGTTCAGCGGAGCATCTATGCAGGCCGTTACAACAGGCGCTTACCGTGCTGTTGAATACATCAAAGACAATATTAAATTGGATGATGCAAGTTCAAAATCTGCAAATGTAGCAAACTCAAAAGAAGTTGTTAAAATTTGTACCCAGTATGCGCAAAAAGGTATGGTTAACATCTTCATCGCACTGTTTACTTTTGCACTTGCACTTGCCTGCTTATCCGCACCGCACGCATCATCAGCTGCACCGGTTGCTTACTTTGTAAGTTATCTGGTTGCGATTGCCGTATTTGGTCTTTTCCAGGCTGTATTTATGGCAAATGCCGGCGGTTGCTGGGATAATGCTAAGAAAATTGTAGAAGTTGATTTACAGGAAAAAGGTACACCGCTGCACGAAGCAACTGTTGTCGGCGATACTGTAGGTGACCCGTTCAAAGATACATCTTCTGTAGCTATGAACCCTATTATCAAATTTACTACATTATTCGGCTTACTTGCAATGGAAATAGCAATTAATGAATCTTTCAGAAATATTGCTCCTATTGCAGGCTGGATATTCTTAGTAATCGCTTTGATATTTGTTGTTCGTTCATTCTATGCAATGAGAATCCCTACAAACAAATAATCAATTTATTGCTTATAAAAGGCGCCGCATTTGAAAAATGCGGCGCCTTTGCTATATAAATAATCCCTAATTATTAAATGCTGCAAAAAATGCTTTTATCAACTCATGCCCTTTCAGCATAGATTTGTAGTCAAGAGCCTCGTCTTTGGAATGCATGTTGTAAACAGTTGCAAGTCCGACAAGATAAGGCGCAAAAGTTTCACCGTGCGCGTTTTGCTTACCTGCATAAATATGAGTTTCAGCCCCTGCGTGGAATGAAGAAATTTTATAATTCACACCGGCTTTTTTAGCGGCGGTTTCGAATAATATCGGAATATATTCATCATCTACTTTTTCAAAAGGCGGGAGATGTTCTTCAAAAGTTATTTCAGCTTTGGCTACACCTGCAAACTGCTGATTACAAAAATCAACGACATCGCGCATCAGATTTTTAAGTTCTTCTTCAACAGCTCTGCTTGCACTTCTGATAGAATAGCTTGCTTCTGCATAAGTATTGATTACATTAGTTACATTAATATCACCGGCTTTAATTCCGCCTATGTTGCAGGAAGTTATAACTTGTCCATCCTCACAGTGATATACCCCTTGCGGAATATCAGCTATAATATCAGCCAGAATTTTTGCTGCATTTTCTCTTGTTTTATCAGCGATATCAATACCGGAATGACCGCCTTTAAAGCTTGTTACTGCTATTTTTACAAGCGTGTAACTTGCGCCTGATACTTCAAGCTGTCCGAGTGAATCACTGTCGCAGACAAGTATATATTTGGAATTAAGTTTTGAAAAATCAACATGCTTAATACCTGACATGCCGGATTCCTCATCACGCGTAAACATTAATTCTAGTCCGCCGTGTTTAATATCTGAATTAGCGACCTCTTTAGCGAGTAAAAGTGCATTAGCGACACCTGCCTTATCATCACCGCCAAGTGTACGATCTTGCGCGCGAATTAAATCGCCATCCAGATAGGTTTTGACAGGGCTGTCGTCCCCTATTACATCCATATGCGCTGACAAAAGCAATGACTGCCTGGATGTATCTGTTGCTGGAATATTGATATAAACATTGCCATAACTGTCATGCTCTGCCGGAATTTTGTTTGATTTACAATATTCCAGTATCCAATTAGAAACTTTTTCTTCTTTTAGTGAAGGAGAAGGTGTTTCAGCCAAATTGCAAAACAAATCTATTAACTCATTGTTTTTTCTAAGTTCACTCAATTCCATAGAATTACCTCCATTATAAAGTATTGTTTTTCAGTATCATAATACTTATTTTAAAAAAATACAAGTAAAAATTTTTATTTTAAATCAATAATACTAACGCCGTCACCGCCTTCGGTATTGTTTCCTACGCGGAAGGAGGCAACATAAGGGGAAGTAGAAAGAAAATCTCTGACAGCGCTTTTTAATGCACCTGTGCCATGTCCGTGAATAACTGTTACGGGTGAAATATTAGCAAGACTTGCTTCATCAAGCCAGCCTTCAAGTGTATCAAGAGCATCTTCAACCCTGTAGCCGCGTATATCAAGCGTATTTGATACAGAGTATTTTTTTAGGGTAAAACTTTCTAAACTGCTTGGCTTATAAGTGTTTTGTTTTTTCTCATATTGTTTGTCAAATGCCGCGAGTTTATCTTTTTTTATCTGGGTTTTAATATTTCCCATAAGAACAGGAACTTTACTGTTCTTATCAGGCAAACCGAGTAATGTCACTACCTGATTTAATTCTTTCAAAAGGAGTTTGTCGTTTATTTGGACATTATCCCACTGAACTTCTTCATATTCTGTTTTTTCTTCATGCTCTCCGAGTTTTGAACGGAATTTTTGTTCCATGCCTGCAAGACGCGCATAAGACCGGCGTGCAATTTTTTCAGATTTTTCACGGCGGAGTTCATCAAGAATATCTTTTATTTCAGCTTTGACAGATAAAAGTTCATAGTCGAATTTGTCTTTTATTCTTTTTATTGTTTTTTTCTTGTCTTTTTTTATTTCAGAAAGATTTTGTTCGTATTCTTTTTGAGTTGTAAGAGATTGCTCTTTTAAATTTTCAGCTTCCTGAAGATTTTGTGCAAGTTTATGCTGGGTTTCCTGTAATTTTTCAACAACAAGAATTGACGGGTCTTTTTGTGATATAAGGAGATTTTTGGCTTCATCAACAATGCTTTTGTCTAACCCGAGATTAGATGCGATAAGTATTGCATTGCTAAGCCCCGGTATTCCCATTAACAGTCTATAAGTCGGTTTTAGTGAATTAGTATCAAACTCAACAGAGGCGTTTTTAAAATAAGGGTTCTGGTATTCAAGTGCCTTCAATTCTCCATAGTGGGTAGTAATTGTGGAATAAACGCCTTTGGCAGCAAGATGTTCAAGTATAGTTTTTGCAAGTACTGCCCCTTCCTGCGGATCAGTTCCGGCGCATATTTCATCAAGCAAAACAAATGTATCTTCATCACTTTTATTCAATATCTCAATAATATTTGTCATATGTGATGAAAATGTGGATAAATTCTGCAATATACTCTGTTCATCCCCTATATCAGCAAATATTTGTTTGAACGGATAAACTTTTGCCATTGTGCACGGCAGGAAGAAGCCTGCTTTTGCCATAAGAATAAAAAGTCCGATTGTTTTTAGGGTGACGGTTTTACCACCGGTGTTTGATCCTGTTATGATAACGGATTTGTAATCTTTGCCTGTTTCAAAATCATTTGCGATTACATTTTCTACATTACCGATAAGCAGCGGATGTTTCATTTTTTCAAACGAAAGGATTTTGTTATCGGTAATTTCGGGCTCTATCGCATGAATTTTTACGGCATAACGCGCTTTTGCAAAATGAAAATCAATTTGAGCAAGGAGTTTTTCACTCAGTGCAATCTCATTAATCCTTTCTCTGACAAGATTTGTTAGCGAAACCAGAATACGAACAAGTTCAGCGTGGATTTGCGATTTTATTTCACGGATTTTGTTGTTCAAAGGAACTAATAATTCAGGCTCTATATAAAAAGTTTTGCTTGAGGCTGAAACATCATGCACAATCCCCGGAACTTTACTTTTTGATGAGGCAATAACCTGAAAAACTATCCTGTCATCGCGGGTTGTATAGATGTTTTCCTGTAAATGTTTTTGAAACTCCGTATTATTAAGAAGAGAATTAACCTGTTTTCTTAAATTACTTTCGGTATCTTTTAGTGAAGAATACAACCCTTTTAATTCTGGCGTTGCATCAGGGCGGATATTCAAAGCATCGTCAAATGTATCAAAAATCTCATCTTCCAGTTCTCTATCAGAAATTAAATCTTTTGCAAGTGCGCGCAAAATCGAATTTTCATCAAGATTGTCGTTGAGAAATTTTTTAACAAGCCTTGAGGAGCGCAGGGTTTGCGCGGTATCTGACAATTCTTCTTCTGACAAATAACCTGTTGACATTACGGCTTGTAATTTTTTTATATCAGCAACAAATCCGACAGGCAATTCTGACGGCATATCAAGAATAAATTTTGCATCCCGCGTAAATTCTAATTCTCTTTTTATATCAGCAGCAGAATTGTGTGGTTTGGCAGCAAGACAAAGCGCTTTGCTTTGTGATGTTTTGGCAAAGCCCGAGATTTCTTCTGTAATCTTATCAAATTCAAGTGTATTCAGAGTCTTTAAATACATATCCATAAGCGTATTGTATTAGTAAAAAACGCTGAATGCAAGTTAATCAAGGTAAACATCTTCAAGAAGCTTAATTTCAAATTCTGTACCTGCCGGAATTGAAATTCTGCCGCCTTTTGAAAATACTGCAAAGACAGGTGAGCCGATAATATTAACACCGTAAACAACAACACCGGCGACAGCAGTAAATGGAGTCAGGATAAGAGTCCACGGGTTTTGTGCGAGTTTGGTTGTACCACGCATTGCTTTTTTATAGAATTTTGCCCCCGGTTTGGTTGAATTAGCAACCCCTTTCCAGTATTGTCGTTTGCCTTTTATGTTATTTACAAAAATCTTTTTGCCGTTGGCTTTTGTTACTTTAGCCTGAATACTCCTTGTTTTGCCTCTGAAAACAAGTCTGTTAATGTTAATCACAATGAGTCCGCCATTGCCTGACAACTGAGGCGGATGCGAATCTTCTATTACTGCCTTGAAAATAGTTCCGGCAGGTATTGTTACATAGGTTTGCGTAACGCTTTCTGTTGTTTTAAAAGACATGTTAGAACTAATAGGTGTGTAGTCTGAAATTGCAGTCAGAGATTTAACTTTGAATTTAGTTCCTTTTTTAATCTTTATAGCAGCAATACCATCTCTTGCGAATTTGTTTTTAGCCTGCGTTTGCCCCGGTAGTGCTTGAATGCGACGCGGTGTTTTTTTGCTTGTATCAATTGCAGGCAGTTTTTTGGGCGGCAGAGTTGTAGTTTCGACTGTTTTCATATTCCGCGCAGGAGCAGTTTTCGGTGTGGTTTGAGATGGGGCTGTTTTAGGTAAAGGCGGAAGTAAGTCTTTTTCTATTTGTGAAGGATTGTAATGCTTCCTTATTTCTTCATCAACAGAAGTGTCAAGTTCTAAAGCCAATGCTGACATTGAAAACATTGACAATGCCAGCATTACGCTTAATATCTTTTTGAAAAACGAACTTAACACAGCCCTTTTTCCTTATTTGAGTAAATCATTGATAGCTTTTGCAGCTTTTTTGCCTGCACCCATTGCATTAATAGCATTGGATTCACCAACAGGCGCAACATCACCGCCTGCATAAACGGTCGGAATGTTTGTACATCTTGTTTCACCGTCAACAGTAATATAGCCGCGTTTATCTGTAATAATTTCCAGTCCTTCTGCTTCTGCTGAACGCTGAATAATCGGGTTAGGACCTGTACCGAGTGCAACAATTACGGTATCTAGTTCCACTCTTTCGACTTTACCTGTCGGAACAGGTTTACGGCGACCGCTTTCATCAGGTTCACCAAGTTCCATAACTTCAAGATCTACCGCCTTAACATAACCTTCTTCCCCGATTATTTCTTTCGGAGCGTATAAGAATTTGAATACAACACCTTCTTCTTTTGCGTGGCGTATTTCTTCTAAACGTGCCGGAAGTTCTTTTTCAGTACGTCTGTAGATAATGTAAACTTCTTCAAAGCCAACTCTGACAGCAGTTCTTGCCGCATCCATAGCAACATTGCCTCCGCCAAAGATTGCAGCCTTTTTGCCGACTCTTAACGGTGTCGGGCTGTCCGGCTGACCGGCATGCATTAAGTTAACACGGGTTAAAAATTCATTAGCAGAGAATACTCCGTTCAAATTTTCACCCGGAACATGAAGCATTTTAGGAAGTCCGGCGCCTGAACAGATAAATATGGCATCAAATCCGTCATCTTTTAGCTGTTTAAGAGTAATAGATTTACCCACAACGACGTTAGTGTGAAATTCAACGCCCATTGCTTTCAGATTTTCAATTTCTCGGTTTAAAACAGTACGCGGAAGTCTGAATGGCGGAATACCGTAACGCAAAACCCCGCCGAGTTCGTGCAATGCTTCAAATACAACAACTTCATGACCGGCTTTTCTCAAATCAGCTGCTGCCGTAATTCCGGCACAACCAGACCCTACAATCGCAACTTTCTTGCCTGACGGTTTAATTTCCGGCATGTCAGCTTTTGTATTGTCGCCTACATATCTTTCTAATGCCCCTATTGCAACCGGAAGTCCTTTTATTCCTAATACGCAGTTGCCTTCACATTGTCTTTCCTGCGGGCAGACACGACCGCAAACAGAAGGAAGCATGCTTGTTTCTCGTATTATTTCTCCGGCTTTATCCAAATCGTTTTCTTTTATCGCCTGAATAAATTGCGGTATCTGAATATTAACAGGGCATCCTTGAACGCATCTCGGATTTTTACAGTTTAAGCATCTTGACGCCTCAAGTTTTACCTGTTCTTCTGTTAAATTGCTTTCTACAGGATCAAAATTATGACGTCTTTCCATTTTATCCTGTTCTTGAACTCGTTGTCTTTCTATTGCCATCTTATATCCCCTTCTTATAAAAATGTCTTGTATAATAATTTTATTATAAGGCAAATACATCCTGTATGCAAGAAGTTTGCAATTTATATTTCCGAAAGTTGAAACAATCACGTAATTCTTTATCAAATCTTAATATAAACCCCTTGACCTTTTTTGAAAAAAAGTCTTTAATATATAGGTTAAGTTTTTAGATTTTACACATAAAAAAGAAGAAAGAGGTAGGTATGACAGAATTTAAACACATTCCGCTTAACAACAAAAGCTACACGGACGATGATATTAAAAAACTTATTAAGGAAAATAATATCAAGTTCATCAAATTACAGTTTGTTGACATAAACGGTCAGGTAAAGAATTTGTCTATACCATCCGAACACATAGAAAAAATTCTTGCAAACGAAATAATGCTGGACGGCTCATCAATAAAAGGGTTCCGAAACATAGAAACATCAGACATGTTTTTCTACCCTGATAAAAACACTTTCCAAATACTTCCATGGCGTGAACGTGATGGCGTGAATGCCGCAAGATTAATCTGCGATATTCATAACGCTGACGGCTCACCGTTTGAAGGCTGCCCGAGATGCAACCTGAAAAGAGTTATGCAGGAAGCTGAAAAAATGGGGTTCTCAATGAATATGGGACCGGAAGCCGAGTTTTTCCTTTTCGCAAAAGATGAAAACGGTAATATAACAACAAAAACCTCAGACCATGCAGGTTATTATGATGTCGGTCCTGACGATTTGGGGGAAGATATCCGCACAGATATAGTCATGACTTTACAACAAATGGGGTTTGATATAGAAGCATCTCACCACGAAGTTGCAGACGGTCAGCACGAAGTTGATTTTAAATATGCAGATATTTTAACAACAGCCGACAATGTTGCGACTTTTAAAATCGCTGTCAAAGCTGTTGCAGCGCGTCACAATCTTCATGCAACATTTATGCCGAAACCTATATATGGTATTAACGGCTCCGGCATGCACTGTAATGTTTCATTATTCAAAGACGGCAAAAACGCTTTTTATGATGAAAATGCTCAGTATCAACTTTCAGATATTGCAAAATATTCAATCGGCGGTATGCTAAAACACGTAAAATCAATTACCGCAATATTAAACCCTACCGTTAACAGTTACAAACGACTTGTTCCCGGGTATGAAGCCCCTGTTTATCAGGCATGGTCACTGGCTAACAGAAGTGCTCTTTTGCGTGTCCCGGCAAAACGCGGCAACGCAACAAGAGTAGAACTCAGATCTCCGGATCCTGCTTGCAATCCTTATTTGGCTTTTGCAGCAATTCTTGAAGCCTGTCTGGATGGTGTTAGAAATAAAATAGATCCGCCGGCTCCTGTTGAAAGCAATATTTATAAATTGACCTCAAAAGAACGTAAAAAACAAAGAATTGATTCTCTTCCGGGCGATTTGTCAGAAGCACTTGATTGTCTTGATAAATCACTTGTCGGGCGCGCGGCACTCGGAGAACATATCTTTAATGAATTTATGAACGCAAAATCAAAAGAATGGGATTCTTTCAGAACATACGTTTCTCAATGGGAATTAGATAAATATTTAGAAAGATATTAATGCACAAACAAATAACACCTCCTATACATAGGAGGCGTTATTTGTTTTTAATGTTTTTGCCGGTAAAGGGTTGAAATTTTTGGGGCGATAGTGTATAATGGGAATATGAAAAAACAATTACCGAGGAAGTATAAAATAACCTGTAGGGTGCGTCGTTTGGACGCACCAGAAAACATTGTATCTTCGCGTTATGTCGGTATGCATAATGACGATGCCGGCATGGGGGAAATGGCTGAAACCCTTGTCCTGAGCGGCTTTTCGGGGGGGGGGGGGGGGGGGTTTTTAAGGGCCGGGGGGGTTTGGTACACCAGGTGTGATTTTATAAAATGGAAAC
>CALUQJ010000032.1 GCA_944322865.1 Candidatus Gastranaerophilales bacterium | reverse complement strand
CATGCCAACTCAAGCTCAGCTAACAGCGCTAGCAGAATACATCTATCCTGACGCAGATTCAATAAGCAGCTCAGGCATAACTAATGCAAACTGGGATGCTGATCGAGCTTCGCTCTTCTTAGCTCAATCACCTTATTCCTACTTCTGCGTTTGGTCCGGGCAGGAGTACAGCCAGTCCAGCGCGTACAACCGCACCTTCGGCCCTACCAGCACGTACTGGAGCAGCAACGGCGGCAACAACAGCGACGTACTCGCGGTTTGCCTAGGTGATTAATTTTCCAATTCCTGATTCGCGCGATTTTTCCAGTAAGAGGCTTGATGACTCTTACTGGAAGGGAATAAGGAAATAGGGGAATAAGGAAATAAGTTCTTTACAAAAATAAGGCAATGCAAGATTTAAGCGTTGCCTGATTTTTTTGTAAAGAACTTATTCCCTTCAGGTAAGTATTGTCTAATTTTCTTAAAAATTTTTTGGTCAAAAATTTAATATAAATTAATGGTTGACAAAATTTTATTTCTATGTTATAAATGATGTGGGGTAAATGTATATTTATAAGTCTTGTCAATTGGCGAGACTTTCTTTTTCGCTAAGTAAGCGGTTTTACACGTTATAAAGCATTTTTGAAATTAGTAATAATAAATTTTGACGGCATGCTTTTTATTGCTTGCCTCAATATTACAGATTTGTTATAATCTTTCTATGGATGAAATTGTAGAAAAACTTAAACAACTCGGGTTTAACAGTTATGAAGCAAAAGTTTATCTTGCTCTTTTAAAAAAATATCCGGCGACAGGGTATGAGATAAGCAAACTCGCCGATATTCCGCAGGCACGTGCGTATGATACGCTTAAAGCACTCGAAAATGCTCAGGTTGTCACCTCTTCAAAAAATAAACCCGTTACTTACACCCCTATTAAACCTAAAGAATTAACAAAACAATTTAAACGAAAAATTGATGCTACTATTGATTTTTTAGATAAAAAACTTCCTAATGTAAAAGAAGATTACGTAGAACCTGTTCTGAATGTAACAGGCACTCACAGAATTACAGAAAAAATAATTGAACTTATAAAAAATGCTAGAGAAGAAATATTTCTTCAAGTTTGGGCTCAGGATTATAAAACTATAGAACCTTATTTACTGGATGCATATAACCGCGGTTTGGAAATAAAAATAGTGGGCTGTGACAGTTTTATGAGTCCGTTTAGCAGTATTTTTTACCTTTCCGGAACTAATATTCTGGAATATAACAAAGGCAAACGTTACATTTTCTTAACTATTGATAATAAAGAAGGGCTGTTCGGTAAGCTCGGGTCTAACATTAAAAATGAAGATTTGAGAATGCTCTGGACAAAAAATGAAGAAATTGTTTTTTTGATGAAATCTTATATTGTAAATAATATGTTTCTTGTGGATATAGAGGATAATTTTCCTGAACAATTGCGGTATTTCTACGGTCACGGGCTTAAAAAACTCAAAGATAAAATACTTTAGTTTAACAAAAATTAACTTTTCAAAATGTAAAATAAGGATTATAATAAAAACCGTAAAATAGAAATCTTGGGATAGGGAAAAGAAAATGCAAGGTTATACATTTGAGCTTATAACAGGACCGATGAGCTGCGGAAAAACAGAAGAATTATTGCGGAGAGTAAGACGCTGCATAATTGCAAAAAAGAAGGTTAAAGTAATTTCTCCGGATATAGACACCCGCGCAAAAGGTGATTACATAGAATCTCGTAACGGCTTGTGGCTTGACGCAATAAAAGTTAAACACGCAATACAGATAATGAGTGTTGTTAAACCGGATGATGAAGTGGTTGCGATAGATGAGTTACAGTTTTTTGACAGTAATATAGTAAAGGTAATCTCAAAATTAATGGACGAGGGCAAACGCGTTATCGGAACCGGTTTGGAATTGGATTTCAAATGCGAACCTTTTGGCAGTATGCCGGAATTAATGTGCATTGCAACAAAAGTGGATAAATTACATGCGGTTTGTATGAAATGCGGCTGCGATCATGCGACAAGAACTCAAAGACTAATTGACGGAAAACCGGCAGATAAAAATTCACCGCTGATTATGATAGGCGGCGATGAAACTTATGAAGCAAGATGCGTAAAGTGCTATGAATTGCCGGATGCGCAGCATGAAAAACAAAAACGCGGCTTAAAACTGTTGAATTTTGACCATAAATTTTAACGGGGGGCGTCATCCCGCAGCGGTTTTATGCTGTAATGCAAGAGTTGTTGCCTTACCGGGATCTCAATTACTAACAACTTCTGCAAAAAAATATACCGCCAACAAATATTATTAACTATTTGGATTTTACATATTGTCACAGCGTAAGTGTTTATTGCTCTCCAATATTTCAATGCATTTGGTAATATTATCAAATGGTAACCTTACAATAAAATCTTCAGGGTAATCCCACCATTTTAAATCAACAAGTTTTGAAATTATTTCTTGTGAAAAACGATACCTTATAATTTTTGCAGGAACTCCGCCAACAATGGCATATGGCGGCACATCATGAGTTACTACTGCTCCTGCTCCGATTACTGCTCCGTCACCAATGGTTATGCCGCCCATAATTAATACACCATAACCAATCCAAACATCATTACCTATTATTACAGGCTCGGCTGGTATACCCGGAACAACATTCTCTTTAGGTGTTTTTAAATCACCCCAAAGTCTTTCATTCTTTTCACAATATTGAAATCCATGTGTAGAAAGATAACTTAAATTTTTCTTGCCAAATCCGATTTGAACATGACCACCTATTGAACAAAATTTACCAACTCTTGTGTCAGAATGTGTTATTTTTGAATTTTCTGCTATATAAGTTCTTTTACCAAGATGATATTTCTTTTGTCCAAGCTCATATTTTGTACGTTTAAAAATTATGATTATATAAATATTTTCATATTATGTCAATAAAATTTATAATATCAGCATGAATGTACGTGAAGAAGTGAAGATTATGCTCGGGTCAAAATGTATGACTTTAACAGAGCTCGCCAGAAAAATGACAGAACTAAGCGGAAAGAATTATTCGCAAAGTCTGTTATCACATAAATTAGCTAATGAATCTCTTAAATATACCGAAATGAAATTAATTTGTAAGATTTTAGGCTACAGGATTTACATTGATATTGATAAAATTCAATTAGGACATTAAAATAGAATGAATTTGCTATCATAACCGGCGCAATTTTCTAATCCTCTTGTTTTCGTGCTATAATAATTCTATGAAGTACAGAGAAAATGTAAGAAATTTTTGTATCATTGCCCACATTGACCACGGTAAGTCCACTCTGGCAGACAGATTGTTGGAATTTACGGGTACTGTTGCGCAGCGCGATATGCAAAATCAAATTCTTGATTCAATGGATATTGAGCGTGAGCGTGGTATTACAATCAAGCTAAACGCCGCAAGAATGAACTATAAAGGTAAAGACGGCAAAGATTATATTCTGAATCTTATTGATACACCGGGGCATGTGGATTTTTCATACGAAGTTTCCCGTTCTCTTGCGGCTTGTGAAGGTGCTTTGCTTATAGTCGATTCAACGCAGGGCGTAGAGGCGCAAACCCTTGCGAATGTTTATCTCGCAGCCGAACAAAATCTTGAAATTATCCCTGTGATTAACAAAATAGACCTTCCGTCTGCTGATGTTGAACGCGTAAGAGAAGAAATAGAAGAAGTTCTGGGGATTGATGCCTCTATGGCTATCCCTGTCAGTGCAAAAGCAGGGATAGGAATTGAAGAAGTTTTGGACGCTGTGGTAGATTTTATACCGCCGCCTCAGGATACATCCGACAAACCTTTGCGTGCTCTTGTGTTTGACAGTGCTTATGATCAGTATTTAGGTACTTTGTGTTTCTTTAAAATCATCGACGGTAAGATGAAACTCGGTGACAAAGTAAAATTTATGGCATCCGGCAAAGAATACGAAATTGTTGAACTCGGTTATCTGACCCCTAACAGAGTTCAGGTAGATGAACTTGTTTGCGGTGATGTAGGATATTTTGCCGGCTCAATAAAAGAATTAACACGCTTTGTAGGTGACACAATTACGCATGTGGAAGCGCCTGCCGCAGAACCTCTGCCAGGCTACAAAGAAGCTTTACCAATGGTGTTTTCTGGGCTTTATCCGGTTGATAACGATGATTATCACAATCTTAAAGAGGCACTGGAAAAACTTAAACTTAATGACAGCAGCATTACGTTTGAACCGGAAACATCAAGCGCTTTGGGTTTTGGTTTTAGATGCGGATTTTTAGGTATGCTCCATATGGAAATTGCACAGGAAAGGCTTGAGCGTGAGTATAACCTTTCTCTCGTTACTACTGCCCCGTCTGTAGTTTATAAGGTTTACAAAACGAACGGTGAAATGGTGGAAATAGACAATCCTGCAAACCTTCCGCCCGCTCAGGTACGCGATTATATAGAAGAACCTTATGTTAAAGTTCAAATCATAACCCCGAATGACTATGTCGGTACGCTTATGGATCTGGCGCAAACAAAACGCGGTATATTTGTCAATATGTCTTACCTTGATAAAATTCGCGCAAGTCTGGAGTATGAAATTCCGTTAAGCGAAGTTATTACAGACTTTTACGACCAGCTGAAATCGCGTTCCAAAGGTTATGCAAGTATGGATTACGAATTTCACGATTACAAACGCTCTAACCTTGTGAAACTCGATATTCTGCTTGCAAATGAAGTTGTAGATGCGCTTTCAGTAATCTGCCATGCTGATAGTGCTTTTTATATAGGACAAAAATTAACCGCAAAACTAAAAGATATAATTCCGCGTCAACTGTTTGAAGTTCCTATACAAGCCGCGATTGGCGGACGTGTTATTGCGCGTACCAACATCAAAGCTTTACGTAAAAATGTGCTCGACAAATGTTATGGCGGTGACATTTCGCGTAAACGTAAACTTTTGGAAAAACAGAAAAAAGGTAAAAAACGTATGAAATCCGTGGGTCGCGTTGAAGTTCCGCAGGAAGCTTTTATGGCTGTTCTGAGTCTTGATGATGAGTAGCGTTTTTGTTTCTCATCTCCAATCCTACCCGCGCGGCGGCTGTTCGGGATTTTACTCCAAATTTACGCAAAATTGCGCTTACATGTGCTTTTGATGTGTAAGACGTGACTGTTAATTTTTCCGCTATTTCTTTGTTACTAAGACCTTGTATTATATAGTCCAAAACCTCATCTTCTCTTTTGGTCAATTCGTTTTTAGCATGATTTTTGCTATCTTTCCTAATATCCATTCTTAGTTCCTTTCCAAAAATTATATATAAATGTTATAAAATAGTATCTCAAAAGTATATTAGCCAAGAGTATAGTATTTATGCGGGTTAATGGGGTTTTTATAAAATTTTTAAGCTGTTTTAAGCGTTAATTTTTGTAAAGTTTTATTTACAAAATATATATGGTATAGGCAATTTCTTAATACAAAAATACTTTATATAAATATGGAAAATCAATTTTCTTTGAGAGGTATAAACAGGAAAAAGATATTGTAAATTATTGTAAACAAAAATGATTATTTGAATAAAATCATTAAAGTTTTCAATAGACAAATACGTTAACAATAATGTGAGTAAATAAAGGAGAACCGAAATGGGTATCGAAGATTTAAAATTCAGAATGGCAAGCCAGTATGTACAATCAACAAATACAGGCAAAACTGAAGAAGGAAAAGGTAAAAAAGAAGTTAAAACAGAAGAAACACCAAAACAGCAGCAGACAACAGAAGTTGGCGACAAACTGTTGACAGAAGATCCTAGAATGGCTGTTATGCGTGACTTAGGCTTTATTAAAGCAGGACAAGTCAATACATCACCGGAAGCTACAATACAAAGAGCACAAACTTATTTTGAAACAGCTCCTGAAATGGCAGCTTTGAATAGAATGTTTGGCATTGAAACAGAAAGACCATACACTGTAAAAGGTGTAGACAATGACAAATTAGATAAATACCTTGCTAAAGGGTTATCAGATGAATCTAGCGCAGGCGTATTAAATTTTATGGATCAATTAGTCGCTTTAGGTTAAGCGAAAACTTATAAATAACATTTACTCACACATTTTAAAGAGGCTGACAATTTCTGTCAGCCCTTTTTATGTTATATTAGTTTTATGATAGAAGCTGTAATTTTTGATTTGGACGGGACATTATTGTACACACTGGAAGATTTGAAAAACAGTACTAATTTTTCTTTGCGTACATTTGGTTATCCGGAAAGAACTCTGGAAGAAGTCCGGCAATTTGTCGGCAACGGTGTCAGAAAGCTCATAGAGCGGGCAGTGCCGGAAGGAACAGACACCGGAATAACAGAAGAGGTTTTGCGTGTATTTAAGGAGAATTACGGGCAAAACATGTATAATTGCACAAAACCCTATAATAGTATCGAAAAGTTACTATTGGGATTAAGACAAAATGGGCTTAAAACAGCGGTTGTGTCAAATAAATTTGACCTTGCTGTAAAGGAACTTTGTAAAAAATATTTTGGTAATTTGATAGATGTTGCAATAGGTCAAAGAGATGATGTACCGAAAAAGCCTGCACCGGACGGAGTTTTTGCAGCAATAGACGAATTAGGCGTTAAGCTGAAAAATTGTATTTATGTTGGTGACAGTGATGTGGATGTTTTGACGGCAAGAAACAGCGGTTTGCCTTGTATTGGGGTCACCTGGGGATATCGTGAGAAAGAATTGTTAGAAAGCAAAGGAGCCGATTACATTGTAAACGACCCCCTTGAAATTCTTGATTTGATAAAAGAGCTTAACCGATAACCGGCGCAACAAAAGTTCTTGTTGCGAGTTCTTTATCCAGAAGAAGCAATGCATTTGCATCGTTTCCGATGAGTTTTAATGTAGCCAGAACGCCGCCGACATTTGATTCTTCTTCAACCTGTTCTTTTAAGTACCAATCTAAGAAGGATAAAGCAGCACGGTCTTTAACTTCATCTGCTACATCCATTAAAGCGTTGATGCGTGAGGTAACATATTCTTCGTGTTCAAGAACCTGTTCAAAACAAGCGAGCGGAGATTCCCAGTTGGTTTCCGGTTTATCAATAGCCTCAAGTTCAACTCTGCCGCCGCGTTCGTGGACATAATTGAACATACCCATTGCGTGCGCGTGTTCTTCCTGAACCTGTACCGTAAACCAGTTTACAAAACCTTTAAGGTTAAGTCTTTCAAAATATGCCTGCATTGATAAGTATAGATATTCAGAATATAATTCTTTATTTATCTGGTCATTGAATGCTTTTTCTAATTTTTCGTTAATCATATTTTCTCTCCTTTCAAACTATCTTTCGATTAAAGTTTAGCACGTAAAAAAAGAAATGAAAGTATTTAGTCTGTAAAGTATTTGCAACAATATATCAAAGAATTTTATTTTTGTTATAATAAAAATTATCAGGCGGAATTATGATAAAAAATATTGAGAAATTAAAAAATACTATAATTTTGGGGGACTGCATTGAGGAATTAAAATCTGTGCCCGATAATTCTATAGACAGCTGTATAACAGATCCGCCTTATAATTACGAATTTATCGGTCAGGACTGGAATGAAGAGGAAATAGAGAGAAGAACTTCAAGAATACAAAATTCCAATACGCTTGTAAAAAATATTCCATATGGCAGCGGTTTGGCAGGAGGTGTCCGTAATAAAAGATGGTACGAAAGAAACAGAGAAAATATTCTGCAATATCAGGAATGGATTAAAAAATGGGGAACGGAATTGTACCGAATTTTGAAACCTGGAGCTTATGTTTATACATTTAACAGTACAAGAACGGTTGCACATGTTCAAACTGCACTGGAGGATAACGGTTTTTATGCGCGTGACATTATCGTTTGGAGAAGGCATAGCGGAATACCGAAAGGATTAAATGTTTCTAAGAAATTGGAAAAAATGGGTGTAAGTAATTATGCTGATTGGAATGGCTGGCATAGCTGTTTAAGAAATGAATGGGAAGCCATATCTCTTGTACAAAAACCGTTAACTAATAATTATATAGAAACTTTACATAAATATGGTGTCGGTTTATTAAATGCGCAAAGTGAAAACGGCTTTAAATCAAATATTATAGAAGATGTGAAACGGGACAAATTAGAAGATTTTAATATTCATGTTACAGTAAAACCGGTTGATTTAATAAAACAGCTTATAATGTTAACAGTTCCGTTAGATAAGAATTATATTATTATTGACCCTTTTATGGGAAGTGGAACTACAGCATTGGCTTGTAAAGAATTAGGTGTAAATTATATTGGTATAGAAAAAAGCAAAAAATATGTTGATATTGCTGAAACAAGGCTGAGAAGATACGATACTGCCATCAGTGCATAGAATACTTATTAGCATAAGTTAAAAGTAATGACTTTATATCCACACCGCTTATTTCTTTTACAAAATTGAAAGTTTGTTCTCCGGTATAAATAATCCAGCCGCCTTTTTTGCAGGCATTGATTGCGTTTGACAAATTGTCCTCTCTTAAAAACAACATTACAGGTTTATATCCCATTGAACTTAATAAAGGTCCGTATTGTTTGAATTTTTTGAGAGTACCGGAATCACCTGAGCCTACACGATACTTTGTATCAATAGCATAAGAACCGACAATTAGATCGCATGGCTCATCTTTTTTTATCTTTATTGCCGGTTTATATAAATCAGGAACTGCATTTTTAAAAACTATTTGGATTATGTGTTCCCATAGAGTGCCTAATTCTCTTCCCCAGTATTGTTTATTTTCTCTTTTTAATGCTGGTGAAATGCAAAAAATGTCCATTAAAATATCTGTATCATTATTTTCGTCGCAATAAATTTTATTTGAGAATTTATTGCGGTAGTTTGTAAGTTCATTCTCTATCGCTGTTTTCATAAAAATATTTATAAAACTTCTTTAAATATTTTTAATCATTTAAATATATGATTTATAGTTTTAATATTTTATAATTCTTAACAAACATCTTTTTATGCGCAATAAAAAGTTTGTGCTTTTTTTATATAACTACTATGAAGATTAATACAATACAAACAAATTACTATTACGGAAAGTCACAATCACTTACCCCGAAAAAACAAAATAAAACCTCTTTTCAAGGTAACGGCGTTCAGCGTTTGACGCATATGAATGTCGGTATGATGCCGCAAGGTTTTATCGGTGAGGTTGCTCTTTTTGATAAAATATTGAACAAAAATGTTTTTGTAAATGTGTTCAAAGACTTTGACTGCGGGTATGAAATATACAGATTGAAGGATGATAACAATCAAGTTATCGGCGAAATGGTGATGCGGATTAAAAAATTCTTTAATTACGACAGATATATTCACAAAGATGATCCAAGCCATGTTTATGTTACAGATTTGTACAATTTTTCTCGCAAAGATACCCCGTATGCAAACAAAAATGTAGATGATTACAGTCATGTCGGAATAAGGCTTTTACAGATAGCACAGCGAAGAAGTGATGAGGCACAATGTTGCGGAAATATTAAACTTAATGCAATGCCTGAGGCGCTGGGATTTTATAAAAATAAGCTCGGAATGCAAAGTGATCCGGAATCATTTAACAGGAATTTTCTCTACTTACCGTGGGATAAAAAAGAACCCCTCTCCAGAATGTATGACGGATTATAATACTCTATCTGACTATTATTTTGTATAATGAATTTTAGTTATTGTTTTCTTTTAATGAAATTACTATGAAAGAAAATAATATTGTAAAATCACCTGTCAATAAATTATTACAGGCATTAGGCGAAAATACAAAATTAGAAGTAAACGAGTGGGCAAAAAACACCGCATATCACGGACTTAATTCAGCCTTTAATAAAAAATGGATGGCAAATATTACGCCGGTCGAACTTTTGCGGCTTTCAGTAAAAGACGCGGTAAATATTATTGTAACCCTGAGTGAAGGCGGGATTTTTTATGAAAAATTTCCTGAAAATATTGAAACACCGAATTACGGTGATAAATGGGGACGGCTGGCTAATTATATTGAAATAAACGATAGAGCCATTGCAACAATGGATAACGGCTGCACCTGCAAAGGAATTTTGAGTTGTATAAAATTGCTTTCTGCAATTCCGCCCTCTGCAAAAAGCTGGGCAAACTGCATTATTCTTTCTCAAATCTGGCAGAATATTTACGGCGATGCATATGAAAAAGGTCCGTTTGAAGAAAATTCTATTTACGGACTGAGATTAAATACTTCTTATAGCGATAATATTATTGATTATTCTATTACAGATAAAATATCGCCGGAAGAACAATTGCAGGCATTTGTTGATTTAGCGCATTTCAGAGGAATAAAAGTCGGTTTTAGACAGGTAATTTCGGCAGACCAGATGAAAGTTGCGTATCCTGACCACGAAGAAACATTTAGCTGGTGTAATCCTGAACATGTTGAAATTTATATTAACGAAAATGTTAAACTTATGAATTTAGGATTTGAATGCATGTTTATAGATTCTGCCAAACACATTGGCGGTTATGATTGTGCAAATTATACCGGAGTTGGCGATTTGCCGGAATACCCGCAAATGCAGTATATTCTAAACGAAATTCGAACCCGCTCCGGCAAAACAGATATTAGTTTTGTTGGAGAAAAAAGTTCCGATGATTTTGAACGATACAGATTAATGGGGTTAACTGCCGGAACAGATTTTATCACCGGCGATGATTTTTATGCGGTAAGGCAGTTGTCAGAAAAATTAAAGTATTATCGCTATTACGCGCCGGGAATAGAGGTTTCAAATGACAACAACGAGGGCGGAATGAGTTATGAACAACGCTTGAATCGGATTAATACTGCACTTTTTGCTTTTTATCTTGCAAGTGACAAACTTCCCGGTTTTATGCAGATGAATGATATATTTCCGCTGCGTTATGACACAAATACTCATCATCTTATGATGACTAACCCGTCGTATTCTATTGACGGTACTGCCGAAAGTCATTGGGAAAATCTTTTCGCAAAAGACGACGGCAAATATTACAACCACAGAGTAGGCGAGCTTTTTGCACACGCATTAAGCCTTTAAAAACAAAAGAAAGGACAAAAAAATGACATTCAATCCATTACAAGAAAAAGGTATTCCTTTAGAAAAACAAATACGTACCTGGCATGATATTGTCAAAAGACCGTTTAACAAATATGAAGTTGACTGTTATTCAAGAACCAGACAAATTCTAATGAACGGTATTGAAGTAGAAGCTTGGAATTTTAAACATAATTTTGCAAGAAATTGTGCAGATTCCGATGTTTCTAAAATAATAGCGCACTCAAGACGTATTGAAGATATGCAGCAGACAACCGTGAACTGGTTAACACCTGCCTGCCAAACTGTTCTTGAAACAACTTTAGGCTATGAGCAGGTTGCCGTTGATTTGACAGCATGGCTTGCACAAAACGAACCTGATGATTATGTAAGAGAAACTTTTAATTTTGGTTTGCTTGAAGATTTTGACCACTTATACAGATACAGCCAGTGGGCTTATATGATGGACGGTATTGATCCGAATGAAATTTTGCAGGGTATGACCGATGTTGTAGTAAGCCGTCCTACCCAAAATCATCATAATGACAACGGTTTAAGGCTCCGTAAGCATTATGATAAATTTACTGCTGATCCGCAGACAAAAGTTAATATTTACACTCTTGTTTCCGGCGAACAGCAAACTCATAACTTCTATGCAGAACACGGTATGATGTATCCAAATGACGATTTGAGAAGAACTTACGGTGAAATTTGTGACGTTGAAGAAGAACACGTTACAATGTATGAATCTTTGATTGACCCTACAGAATCTCCGTATGAAAAATTATTACTTCACGAATTTACAGAAGTCTGCAATTATTATAACTGCTATAAAGACGAAAAAGACGAAAAACTTAAACAGGTATGGGAAGAATTTATGGGCTTTGAATTAGGACATTTACAAATTGCCTCAGAACTGTTTAAACAATATGAAAACAGAGATCCGGAAGAAGTTATCGGAGATAAAGTTGTTCTACCGTGCCATTTTGAAAGTCAAAAAGAATATGTCACCGATATACTTGAAAACGAAATAGACAAACGACTTTCTGCCGGCGATAAAAAAGGTTACACAACAATAGACAAGCTTCCGGATGATTGGGAAAGCTATAAAGTACAGGAAAAAGTCGGACTTGAAGGTGCTCCGACAGAACAAACCATACAGTTAATCAAAACCTCCATAAATAGAGATATTGTTTCTGCGGATGAAAAACTTATCCACAAACAGCCGGATTTAATTAAGCGCGGACTTGAGATTATGGCGCAAGCTCCAAATACTCTTGATTACGAAGACTACAAAGAAATGGATAAAGTCGACATTATGGAGTTTTAAGCTTTTTCTGAAAGAAAGGTATATATAATGTTAAAAAATTTATTAAAGATAACTGTTTTTACTGGTCTTGCAGCACTAGGCATAACAGCTCTTGTCAGAAGCAAACTTTTGCCGGATTTGAGGAAAAAGTTTCATGATTTTGACGTTGAATATGAAAAAAATAACTGTATAAAACGCCGGCTGCAAATAATTGCGGATGTGATGAAAAGACGCATGTCCGAAACTGAATGCCGCATAAGTGAAGAAAACCACCGTAAAAAACAGGAAGAATACGATAAAATGAATTGGGATGAAAAAATAGTGTCCCGAAAAGACTTTTGAAAAATATTTGTCGCCGCGGAATTTTCCGCGGCGCCTTCATAATCTGTATTATTTAGGATTTTTTTCTGATAACAAACTCATAACCCAGAATATCAAGTATGGCTATAATTTATGATGTATCAGGTTATAAAAATCCTAATACACTTGGTAAAGACGTAAACCAGAACGCAAATGGTAAAACCCTTGGTTGCATGATAGAACCGGATTATGTGGGCGGAATGTGCATAACGAAAATATTGGCAGGAGATAGTGGTTATAGCCCTTTAACCAAAGCAGAATGTGGGGAAATAGCAGACCATGGCTATGGTAATAATAAAACATATTGTAATTGTTATAACTGTTGTCTACTCATAATAAATTTTCTAGAAATAGCAAAGCATCAGTGTTGCGTCGTTAGAAAATTTTAATAAGTAGACTTTTTTATATTTAACGCCATGACGCACTATGAAAATGCTTTAAATGAGCGTTCTGTGTTTTTATCAATTACTGCTTTTATTGAATCATATTCTGTTTGGAGTGCGCTGTGTTCAGTATCCAGTTTTTTAAATCAGTATCATATTCTTTGTCTTTGGATTGAATTTCTTTTGTTTTTCTCTGGTATTCGGCTTCTGCTCTGGATATTGCAAGCTCATCGGTTTCTTCATACATATCGGCACAATTATTATGTTGAATAGATACCCATGCATACTGATTCATTTTTTCATCTATAGTTTCGCCTTCTTCTTGATATTGTACCTGTTCCATAGTTACAATACCGTGTTCAAGCGCAAATTTTATCCAGTCGTCATTATTGACGTAGAAATCTTCAAGTATTTTATAATGATTCTGGTCAGGTTCTTTTTTAGTTTCGGAAATACCGCCCATTCTAAACCAGAGATTCGTATACCATTGATATTTAGGGTCATCTTCATCAGGAATTGTAGCCGGCGGAAGATTGTCAATTGCTTCTTGATAATTGTTATGCGCCATATTTACATTATTATTCCAGGTTTCCAACTGGCCGATAAACTCTGTTTCCCATTGTTTAAGTGCATCTTTATACTCCTGCATTTTTTGATTGTAAATATCCAGTTGTTCCAGATATTCCTGATACTTTTCATTATAGTCAGCAACTGCATCATCCCACGCCGTAGAATCTTTAGCTGCAGCAAGGTCAACATGAATTATCTCGAAAAATTTATCTAAATTTGCCTGTGATGCATCGCCGCCAGTTGCCGAACCGTCATAATCACCGTGCGTATCCCACAAAAAGTCAACTATTTTTTGATAAATTGTTTTGTTAGGATCATCTTGACAGGTTGTTCTGTTAATAATATCTCTAACTGCATCAATTTGTCCGCCATAGGTGTGACCACTTGCGCCAACGTGACATGTATTCCAATCCCAGTCAGAAGATTGTATTACCGTGAATCTCTGACCGCTTGAGGTTATATGCTCCCCAGGACCTAATAAGTCTGACAAAACGTGCATATAACAGTTTGCTCCGCCTTCCGCAAGCCTGTAACACTGGCCGTCGACAACATATTGTACAAAGTCATCAAGTACCTGAAAATCATCAGGATCAGGCGGTGTAGGAGGTGTCGGCGGGGTTGCATTAGGAGCAATTGGCTTTTCAATGTAATCCGGTACATCTTTTATTTCATCAAGCCAAGTATTATAAAGTCCGTCAGATTTATTATCATTGTTTTTAATACTATCTACTGCATTGGCAAGGTCTTGCTTCCACTTCTCATAAGCCGCTTCATCTTCTATAATGTTCTGATTAAATGTAGGATTGACAGATGTTGAATTTGTCACAACATCATCAATAATTCCGCTTGTTGCGCCGGTAACCTGATCCAGCCAGTTGTGCGGGTTACCATCATCGTACCACTGTCCAAATTCTTCACCATAAATTTTATCAAGTTCGATATCTCTTTTCGGGTTATTAGTATCGCCAATGTCATAGCACGCAAGGAAATCAGCCAATGCTCCGCTGTTCTCATAGTTTTTGGCATCTTCGGCTGAAACAAGTATACGCCCTACTGAATCTATAAAACCATACTGGTTTTTAATCTCACTAAATTGAGTAACTGCTCCAAAAGTAAAATCCTGTGTTCTACGCGTACCTGTAGAATCATAATTTGTGTATATGAATTTAGTTGCATTTAACGAATCCATATACTCCTGGCTTGCTTCTTCGGATTTTCCGGCAAGCCGTAATTTTGCATTTGTTATTAATTGAGATCTTGTCTCATTTTGCGTCAAGCGGGCGGTTATACTTAATAATCGTGCCTGTGATGCGGATAATCCCATAAAATTTTTCCGGTTCTACATTGATAACTATATATACGGAATAATAAAGACTTTACTTTAATGCATTTAACTATTTATATCTATAAGTTACAATTCTTTACATAATATTTAAATCTATGTTATTATTAATATATGAATTATAATTATATTTTAACAGGTATTATAATTTTATTTATCTGGGCTCTTTTGATTGAACCCAATATTCTAACTGTAAAACATCTGTCGCTCAAATGCGATGAATTAAAAGGCAAGCGTATTGTGTTTGCTACAGATTTACATATCAAACCTTATGAAATGGCACGATTAAAAAAACTTGTTAAAAGAATTAACAAACAAAATCCTGATATTGTACTTTTGGGCGGGGATTATGTGAACGGACACAGGAAAGGCCGCTCAATGCCAATACAGGATATTGCACGTGAACTCGGGAATATAAGTGCACCGACAATTGGTATAATCGGCAACCACGACGGCTGGCAGGGAAAAGAAGAAGTTATTCAAGTCCTCGCTGCAAATGGCATAAAAATTTTGGATAACGAAAATATTAAAATCGTCGAGTTATACATCGCAGGGCTTGACGATATCCAAACAGGGCATGTAGATATAGAAAAAGCCTTAAAAAATACAAAACTTCCGCGAATTGTTATAACTCATTCACCGGATACTTTTCCAGATTTGCCGGAAGATATAACACTTGTTCTTGCTGGACATCTTCATGGCGGGCAGATAGTTTTACCGTTTATGAAACCCTTAACAGTCCCTTCTGTCTACGGTGACAGGTACGCTTACGGGCTGATTGAAGAAAATAACAAAAAAATGTTTGTTTCAAGAGGACTTGGTACAAGTATTCTCCCAATGCGTTTTAACTGTCCGCCGCAAATTGTTGTTATAGATTTTTTGTAAAAAATACCCAAATTTTTAGAATTGTGGTACAATAAAATAAGAAAACTTTTAATACCAATAAAAATTCACGGAAACTTTTTATGGAAAAAAACATCTTATACCTTATAAGTTGTACAACAAGTTAGTAGGAATTAAGAGTTTTTGGAGGAACTACTGAAATATGAGAAACTTTATGAAAAAAAGCATTTTATCACTTGGAATTTTCGTCCTGTTATTCGGGTGCGTAATCAAAAACAACGTATTTGCATACACACCGGTTGAACTTTACGATCAAGTTTGGCGTCTTATTAATGCAAAATATGTCGACCAAACAAATAATGCACAAGATTGGAACAAATGGCGTCATAAATATGATAATGTGATTATGAGTAATGAAGATGCCTATGTTGCAATTAACACAATGGTTGCTAGTTTGAATGACCCGTATACAAAATTTATGGATCCAAAAGAATTTGCAGAAGAAACAAATTCTATCAAAGGTTCCCTGAAGGGTATTGGTGTCCAAATAGGAGTGAAAGACGGCAAGTTAATGGTAATCGCCCCTATTGAAGATACACCGGCAGAAAAAGCAGGACTTCAAGCGGATGACGAAATACTTGAGATTAACGGCGAAAGCACAAAAGGCATAACCGTTGATAAAGCTGCCGACAAAATCCGTGGTAAAGAAGGTACAACGGTTACGCTTCTTGTCAAACGTAAAGGTATGGAGCCTAAAAAATATACTATTACCCGCGCAGAAATAGAAATTAAATCAATTTCCCAAAAGTTGCCTGTAGAAATGAAAATACCTGACGATTTCTGCTACATCAGATTAAGCTCTTTTATTAGCAGAAATGCAGCAAGTGAATTTGGAGAAATACTAAACAATTCCAAAGACAAAAAAGGTTATATTATCGACCTGCGTTCAAACCCGGGAGGATTGCTAAGCAATGCAATATACATTTCAGATATGTTTTTACATGGTGGTACAATTGTAAGTACAGTTGACCGTGACGGTTACAAAGAAACCCAGAAAGCGTCTACCGGAACTTATACAGATAAACCTGTAGTTGTACTGATTAATAAAGGTTCAGCATCCGCAAGCGAAATTTTTTCAGGTGCAATGAAAGACAACGGTCGTGCTATTATAATCGGTGAACAATCTTTTGGTAAAGGACTTGTCCAGGAAATTAACAAATTACCTTACGAGGCTGGTATAAATATAACAATCCAAAAATATCTGACACCTAACGGCACAGATATTAACAAAAAAGGTATTACACCGGATATTACAGTTGAATTAACAGAAGAAAACGTTAAAAACAAAGATGATGTTCAACTCAAAAAAGCAATAGAAGTGCTATCTAAAATGACCGGAGTAAGCCAAATAGTTTTACAGTAAATGAAAAAGAGAACAAATATATGGCAATATAAAGCGGTGCGTCAAACGACGCACCTTATTGCTACTCGGTTGTTCTCTGATTGATTTCGTTTGCGGGGTAAAATTCATCTAAAGCTGACCTATAATTGTCTGTCGTCAGCGGCTTTTGCCAACATGTGTTTTATATTCCAGTTATACACTATCGCTCAAAATACTTCAAACTTTATGTGTAAAATGTCACCAAGTACATTACAAGATTCAAGTTATTTTGTGTTATTTTCTTGCAATGCCCAGTATAGTCTTATAAAGAAGCAAGCTACGTGTTGGATAGAGTCAACTCGTACCCATTGACGTGTTGCTTTAAACCTTATACCGTTTGTTGAACGCGTAGGATTTTTGTGTGCGTAAGTCATCTCCGGTGCATTAAATAACTGGAACTGGCAAGCTGCAACTTTTTTACATGCCTGCAATAATTCTTCCGCAAAATCGGTGTGCCCGAGTTTTTTAGCCAGATAATACGCCGCAACAAGACCTTCTGAACGCGCTCCGTCAGGATAATAATGATCTCCGTATTCGTAATAATATCCGCCTTCAAAATCTATATACGGACTGTCATCACGATGATATGTCTTTTCCATCATCGTTTTTGCATCACCAAATACAAATTTTAAATAATTGTCTTTTATAAACTCCGGATCGTTGCACCATTCTTCAATTGCCTGCATTAACCAAGCATCTGAAGGCAATGCCGTAAATAAATCCTTATAAAAATTCGGTCTGTCATCTACAATCCAATCCAGTGCTTTTTTAGATTTTTTACGTACTTGCTGGATTAAGGTTTGATTTTCGCCAAAATGATTTGCAAACAACGCAAGTCCTAACAGCGCTTCGCCCGGATAGTAAAATGAAAATGTATTCCGGCGTTCAATCTCGTCGAGTTCTAACAATGGCTTGCCGTCGTTGTAGCCAGGGTGAATATAATAACCGTAAAATTCACCGCTCTTATGCATTCTGCTTAACAGGTGTCTTACATAGCCTTTAATATATTTATCAAAGCTCTTGTCGCCTGTTACCATTCGATAGTGCATAAACGCAATCAGTGCAAGACCTGTACCGCCCAGTTTTGCCTTCTGGTTATAAAATGTATAGTAACCGGTTTTACCTTTAATATCCTGCTCACGGGTTATTGAAATAGTAAATTCCAAAGATTTTTTTGCAGCTTCAAGATATTTTTTATCATTAGTCTGAGAATATGCTCTGATTAAGGTAATTGTTCCGCCGCTATGACGCAAATCATTGTAATACAAATGATTCAAAGGTCTGAACGGGTGTTCATGATCTCTGTAACTGTCATCCTTACAATCATAATAATAAAGGAAACGACCGTCATCATACATGTTTGCTATCAGCCAATCGGCAGATTTTATAAACTGATCCATTAAAATATTTTCGTCAAATCCGTTGTACAAAATATTTCCGCGATATAAAGGCAAACACGTATTTTTATAAGTTACAAATGCGCGTGTTTTTAATATATACCATTTAAGCTTGTAAGACGCATGTAAAATGCGTAACCGTTCTGAAATTTTGTTTGTCATTCTGCCAATAGGCGAACGTTTGGCAATCATTTCAAGTGCCCCGCGTAACCCCATTTGACTCTGTACAACCGCATCGGTCGGCATATAATAGTATGATGCCTTATTGTCCTGCAATTCAATACCGGTAATCCCCGGTTCAAAGCGGTTGTGGTTGAAACCTTTTGTATGAATACTGTCTAAATCCGTCTGACGCCGTTCAACGACAAATTCTATCATAATACGACATTTACTGAAATTCCCGACTTCAAATTTCGGAAAATATTTATTTTCACGAATTTTTTCAACATCTCTGTTTAACGTGTCCGCAAGAGTTTTACGTCTGCTGCCGTAGCGAACAGGAGCTAAACCTTCCTGAAAAATTGTTATATAGGTAAATGAAAGATCAGGATTAAAGTCATAAATCCCTTTCAGATTAATGCCTTTAGTATCAAGCGTCTTACCGGTACGCAATGCCTGACGTATTCTAAAAAGCAGCTCTGTCATCGGTTTGAAATTCTGCTTAAAATATTCTCTGTCTAAATCGTTTTGTTTCTTAAAATCCATGCTTTTATTATAGCACATATCATAAAAATTGATGTACATAGAATGGTCTATTTTTTTTGAAAAAAATGTTGTATAATAATAAAAAATAATAAGGAGGTTATATGAATACAATATTTACAAGACGATCAATCAGAAGATTTGAGGCGAAACCGGTTGAAGCAGAGAAGCTTGACAGAATTGTCAGAGCTGGTATGCAGGCACCTTCTGCGCATAACAGACAACCGTGGGAATTTTTGGTAATCACAGAGGAAACAGCAAAACAAGCCGTAGGCCAAATGACTCCATATAGCGGCATGGCAGCCAAAGCCGGCGCAGTTATAATAGTTTTGATGAATAAAAAGACCGGAGATTTTGACAACAATTTGTTTATCCAACAGGATTTAGGGGCATGTACCGAAAATATTCTTCTGCAAATAGCAGAAGAGGGGCTTGGCGGCTGCTGGATAGGTACTTATCCAAACAAAAACAATGTAGAGAATGTAAAAAATTACTTTGAACTTCCTGATTACATTGAACCATTTTCTATTATAGCTCTTGGATATACACCGGATGAAAATAAATTTATAGATAGATATAAGCCGGACAAAGTGCATTATAATAAATGGTAACAGGACAAAGGCGGCAGACACAGTCCGGCACACGAAGTGTGCTCTTATACATTGGAACGATGTTGGTGTTGCCGCCTTTTACTCAAACTTAAAATCCGTTACAGACTTAAAAGTCGGCTAATGACGGTCATCGTTGCGCCGTCATCCCGCAACGAGAATGTGCGCACTCTACGGTAATTGTCACCTTGCGGGGCGGACACAGTCCGCTCTTACACATTGGAACGATATTGGTATTGCCGCCTTTTACTCAAACTTAAAATCCGTTACAGACTTAAAAGTCGGCTAATAACGGTCATCGTTGCGCCGTCATCCCGCAACGAGAATGTGTGCACTCTACGGTAATTGTCACCTTGCGGGGCGGACACAGTCCGCTCTTACACATTGGAACGATATTGGTATTGCCGC
>CALUQJ010000031.1 GCA_944322865.1 Candidatus Gastranaerophilales bacterium | reverse complement strand
TATCGTGTCCATAATTATTCCTTATCTGTGTATCCTTTCATATTCAGCGATTGTTTTCGGCTTGAAATAAAAATCGAAGTTAAGAGCAGGAATTTCAGAAAAGATATAATCAAGGTTTATGTAGCCTGCCTCAAGGTATCCCATACCAAGACTCGTATATCCGAAATGTTGATTGTTTCCGCTCTGGTCTATCTCTGTTATATAGATGTCAACATTGCCGTAAAAGTAGTGAAGAACCGGTTTAACTTTATCCCTTTTACCCTCTGTCTCATAAATTGCAGGCGCATTCTCTATAATTTCAGCAATTTTATTAGCGATTCTCTTAAAATGTTCCTGTTCTGCTCCATTGAGTCCAGCTATAAAACACATTGCTTGACTTTTTGGCATGAACTTTAAAATTGTATTGATATTATCTTTGTTATCCATTGCCTTAACCTCTTAGGAGCGTGTAGGGGCTATCCCCTACACAATCTCAAATTTGATGTAACTAGAAACCTTTAATAATGCCTTGTATAATTCTGCATATTTTGTTTTCAAAGTCTTAGTATCAACATTATTTCTTGTAATTTCTTTGAGAGTGAAAGTGAATGCTCCAGCCTGTAATTCCATAACATTAGCTTTATTCATAATTTCTTTAACCTCTGCTATTTTCTCGTCTCTCAACTCCTTTAATTCAGCAATCTTGCTGTCTAAAGACTTGATAACCTTTGCGTTGTCTTCTAAATTGATGTTTGTAGTGATTACTTGTGCCATAATTTTTCTCCTTTGTTTTTGCTTATATATACATAATACATGAAATAGTTTACTTTGTCAATAGTTTAGAAAACTGTCTCGTTACATTTGTTTACATTACTATTGATTATGTTCACTATATAGTGTATTATTAAAATAGAGGTAATATATGGACATAAATAACGAACTTGAACAGAAAGCAAAAGAGCTTGACGAGCAAGCTACAGAAGCCCTAAAAAGGCAGGTAAAATCCATGATTGTAGCCAAAGGATACACTATGGAAAAACTTGCAGAGGAAATGAATGCTAAATATTACACAAAGGAGAGCAAAGCAAACCTGTCAAATAAGTTGAAACGAGGCTCTTTAAGATTTATTGACATGCAGAGAATAGCGGATATATTAGGGTACAAAATAGACATTCACTAAACCTACATAGAGGACATTGTTAAAAATCAGTCTGGACATTGATAAAAAAGGCTGAGAAAATTTCCTGTATTCTGGGAATTTTTATCCCTGTAATGTGCATGATAAATGAAGTTGAAGCGAGCTTTAACTTCATTTAAGCCTTTCATAAAATAACATATATAGTATAACGGTTTCACATTGTCTCTAAACACGTTTACATATAAATTTTTCGTTTCACTGAAATTTTTTCTTGTTTACGGTATAACAGAGACATGAATTATATCGACAACGTTACTCTTTCTATATTTATACGTCTTTTATTGGGCGGGAATATTCTGCTAAAAATAAGTGACTCAGAGTCTATTTCTCAGCTTATAACATTTTGCAGTACATTAACTTCTACTCTCTCTTGCATAGAGCGTAAAAAGACCATAAGTGGAGTCAATATATCTTGCAACAATAATGAGCAGTTAAGAGCATTCCTTGAAGAATATAGTGATTTATACAGTAAAGGAGAACTGATAGAAACGGAAAATTCCAACGAGTCCATTGAAGCATTAAATAAAGACCTTATTGACATAACAAAGGATATAAAGACTAACAAAAAACGCTATATAACGGATAAGACAGAGTTCGCACCATTGATATTAGCTAGATACTTTGAAAATAAAGAGTTTATCAAGGATTTGAGTATTAGCCTCGCTCCAGAGGGTGAAATGCCATATCCTATGGAACTATACGAAGATAACGAGTTTGGAGACGTTGAGAGAACGCAATACTGGCAAGATTACTTTATCTGTATATATACGCTTGACATGGAGTGGTATCTGGATAAGTTTAACAGACCTGCAAATAAAACTGTTACCGTTAAAAGACGCACAGATTACTCCCCACAACAAAGGAAATTACTTGATGTTATAACCGATTGGGTAAGGGGCGAAAATAGTTACAGAATAGACCCTGAAAGTTTATTTAACAGAGCAAAATTGAAATTAAAAGCAAAAAATGAAGATATGGCAATATCACGGCTGAATAAGTGTTACAAAGAGATAAATAATACAACTACAGCACTCATTGAAAAGAATAAGGGTACTGGCTTTTACGAGATTTCAAGAGAATTTCAACCTAATACTGAAAACTAACGGTTAGTGTAGTTATAAAGTAAGCTTTACAAATATTTACATATACCTGCTGTTCAATACCTGACAGCAGGTTATTTTTGCGGAGACTAACCAAGTTAGAAATCCGTTAGGAAGTTAGTTTAGAGGTTGTCAAATAAGAATATGGGAGACATATTCAATGGCAAAAACTTCTAAAACATCTAACTCAATAACTCACGATATATCAAGTACAGGTGATTTAAAGACTGATGACTTCAACCTCAATGGAGAAAAAATTCCTGCTCTTAGTACATTAAAAGCTCAAATTAAGGTTGTAATGAGCATTATCAATACACAAATTCTTTCGGCTCCAAGAGTAGAATTTGACCGTTTAAGAATAGGCATTAATATCGGACTTTATGGGCGCATAATACATTTTGAAGATTTTGGCATGGAAGATGTTGAAAATCCGAAAGAACCGCCGTCATACCTTAATAAGAATGAGGGAGATACTCTAACCAGACGCTCATTTATGCATGAAGAAGATGACGATGAAGAATACGATATATCCGATTTGTTTGACTCAGAAGAAGAATATAAGGAATATTTAGAGACAGAAAAATCGGAAAAGCCAAGTAGCCAAGAATCAGAAGCAGAACCTGATATTTTTTCAGATTTTAGCATAAAACGCCGTATCAGATATGACGACTATAAGAGAGTTGTCGGTTTAAACAATATGTTTCTATTCAAAGGTTACTTTGTTGTTGATATTACAGGCAAATGGATGGCGGATAGTGGTGTACTCGGAAGCCTGCATAGAGATAATATTAGAGAAGCCCTGCAAAAGGTTATAGAACTAGGAATAGTTAACTTTAACATTGATGAATTTATTAGACATGCTCAAGTATTCATTTGTGATGTAGTTGTTGATATTCAATTAGAGTCACAAAAACGGGTCAGCAAACACATAGATGGTATTAGTTCATTCTGCCCGATTCCGACAAACAGGTATAACATCGCTAAATATGGCAGGCATGGATTAATGTTAAAGCCTAAAGCTCAAAAGGCTGGTTTTTCGCTTGTGATTTATTCTAAAGGTCAAGAACTCGATTACAGTTATAGAAGAACAACTAAAGCAACCTTATACACTGATATGATTGGGGATACAGGTGTTGAACTTGCTGAGAAAACATTACGATTTGAGTTAAAACTCTTTTCTTTAGCAAGTATACGCAAGAACCTTGATATTGCTATGGATGAGGTACGTATAGTGAGATTGACAGATGTTCTCAACTGTACTGTTCCTGTTTTGTTGAAGCAGATAGAGCTGTTTACGGGCAAGCCTGAACAGTTATTGGAACGTCTGAACTGGTTACAGAATATTGAGACAACAACAGACGACTTGACTCTCAATGAAATCTTCATAGCAGAAAGATTTATTGAAATACTCAGAGATAATAATTTCGACATTAACATAGCACGCAGTCACATAAGGACTGAATACGCAAATGCGACAGACAAGGAGCTTGAAGAGTTTACTCGTTTGGCTAACATACGCAGAAATATTCTAACGTTTCTGGTTTACCGTAAACCTAAATCAGTAACGATAATGTTGGATATTCTTTGTAGGTTACATGCTTATTATCAAGCAGAAACAGTAAATAGGGGGAATAATGGCTAAGAAACCCTCTGTTATGTTTGTACCTAATAATGACGCTAACGATATAGCTGTAAATAACGCCTTATTGGCGCAGTTAATGATAACGGTAACACGAATTGGTATCAGGGTTGATAATCCTGAGCGTAATAATAGTATAATAAAAAAGGAGAACGAACATGACCAAACAAAGTAACACAAAAAAAATCGTTGTAGGCTACGGCAGAGTAAGTTCTGCTGAGCAGGCTAACAGTGGGCTTAGTCTTAACATGCAGCGAGAACAATGTGAACAAAAAGCAACC
This sequence comes from Candidatus Gastranaerophilales bacterium, assembly GCA_944322865.1. Classification (GTDB taxonomy): domain Bacteria; phylum Cyanobacteriota; class Vampirovibrionia; order Gastranaerophilales; family Gastranaerophilaceae; genus CALUVH01. The sequence continues at coordinate 16,369 of CALUQJ010000031.1, read as the reverse complement.
AAAGATGGTTATACATTTGTTTACTTTGAAGACGCAGGGAAAACAGGCTCTAATACTAACAGAAAAGGACTTAGAGCAATGCTTAAATACGTAAAGGAACACCGTAACGAAGTTGCCTATGTTGTTGTATGGAAACTGGACAGACTCTCTCGTTGCCTTGAAGATTTTTTCGCTGAGATATTAAAACCCATCAAGAAATACGGTTGTACTATTGCAAGTATCATGGAAAACTTTGACGATATAAGTAAGGTAAAAAAAGTTCTTATAGGAGTTTATATCGGGCAGGCAGAGGATGAGCTTGACAATATTAAGGATAGGACAAGTTCAGTATTAAGAAACCGAGCTGAAAAGGGATACAAACTCGGTAAAGCTCCGATAGGGTATATCAATACAAGAGATGAACACCGACATGGTATAATTAAACCAGACCCAGATAAGACTCCTCATATCAAGCGTTGTTTTGAACTGTATGGAACAGGAGTATTTGCATACGAAAAGTTAGGTAAAGAACTTGCTAAATATGGGTTTGTTGACAGTAAAGGAAACCCATACTCAAAGAAGCGCATTCAAGATATTCTCAAGAACCCCGTATACATCGGAAAAGTTACCCATGGCGATGATATTTTTGATGGTGTACACGAACCTATTGTGTCAGAAGAATTGTTCTACAGAGTTCAACTCTTGTTAAAAGGTGAGGATGTAAAAAGACCTAAAGGACTCGTTTACACATATTCAAACTTTATTAAATGTGCGAAATGCGGTTACTCAATGGTAGCCGTAACTAAGCGAGGTGAACACAATAGTGGTACATATATTTATTACCACTGTACTAACTACACGAAAGCTCATGCTAGAGAAAAGAATATTAACGAAAATCTGATAGATGAAGCAATACAGGAAGTAATTGACAGCTTTGATATTACAGAAAAAGAGATAAAATGTATAAAGAAGCAGATAAATAACGCTATTACAGACCTGAAACAATATGAACATAAGTCTATTGATGATTTAAAGAAAGCATATGACCAGATAGTAGATGACATTACTGAAAAGTTAACTCAGAAGAATACTGATAAACTAGGCATTAGTGAATCCACACGTGCTGAGGTGTTACAGAAATTGGTAGCCCGTAAAGACGATATAAAACGTGAGATTGACAATCTCACTGAAAATTCTAAAGATACCGTGAAACGAATAAGTATTCTGATTGATTTTGCCAACCGTCTTCCTGAACTTTATTTGAAAGCAACTTTGGATGAGAAAAGGTTAATACTCAATACTATAATTGAAAGTATTACCTATAATGAAGATGATAACACTCTGTCAGTTAAGTTAAGACCTGTATTTGAACATTTGAGACAGTTAAAACTCAAACAGAAGCAGGAGTTTAAAGAAGAGCTAGAAACATTGACAGGAACCCTTAAAACTCGCTCAGGAAGTGCAAAACAGGCTCTTGAAAATAATCGATTAGATTTAAGCAATATTGCAGTGATTGGAACCCGCCAAAGTGACTTAAATACTAAAATAGAGCCTATTCATAAAGGCTCTAAAAAGTTAAATGTCGACGGCGGGACTTGAACCCGCACGGGTTTCCCCACACGCCCCTCAAACGTGCGCGTATACCGATTCCGCCACGTCGACTTGATAATTTTCTATTTATTTTTCACATTATTTATCTTAGCACATCAATTTTTTTTTGCAAATATTTATTTGCAGTTCTGTGTTCTACTTTGAAAACACGTGATTACAAATTAATCAAGGTCTGTTTGAAAAAACTTTTTTACATGACATAATAATATTATGTTAGACAAAATTACTATAAAAAGTGCCAAAGAACACAATTTAAAAAACATTTCTCTGGAAATTCCGAAAAATGAGCTTATAGTTTTCACTGGGGTCTCCGGATCAGGCAAGAGTTCCCTCGCCTTTGATACAATATTCGCAGAGGGTCAAAGACGCTACATAGAAAGTCTATCCACATATGCTCGACAATTCTTAGGACAAATGGACAAGCCTGATGTTGAATATATCGATGGGCTTTCACCCGCTATTTCTATTGACCAAAAATCCACAAGCAACAACCCGCGTTCTACCGTCGGCACTGTAACTGAAATTTACGACTATTTACGTCTTCTCTACGCCCGCGCAGGCACGCCGTACTGTCCGCAATGCGGCGCTGAAATTAAACCGCAAACAATTGACGAAATTGTCAACAACATACTTAAACTCGGTGAAGGTACCAAAATTCAAATTCTAGCCCCGATTGTCCGCGGTAAAAAAGGTGAATTCCAATCTACTTTTGAAGAACTCCGGCAGGAAGGTTTTGTCCGCGTTAAAGTCGATGATGAAATATACAATCTCGATGATGATGAAATAGAATTAAGCAAAACTAAAAAACATACAATCCATGTAGTTGTGGACAGAATTGTCGTTAAAGAAACTGCCCGTTCACGTATTGCAGATAGTGCTCAAATTGCTCTGCAAAAAGCTGACGGTGTTATGATTGTTGATGTAATCGGTGACAAAGAAATTATTTTCAGCGAAAAATTAGCCTGTCCGAAATGTAATTTGAGTTTTGAAGAACTGGCTCCCCGTATTTTCTCATTTAATGCTCCATACGGCGCCTGCGAAAGATGTGCAGGACTCGGTGCGGATTTTGTTATTGACCCAAATCTAATCGTTCCGGACAGATCTAAATCACTTGCTGACGGCGCAATTTATCCGTGGGCAAAAACAACTACAAACTACTATGAAGATGTTCTTAAATCTGTTTGTGCGCACTATGGTATTGATATGCATAAACCGTTTCAGGATTTATCTGAGCAGGAACAAAAAATTATCCTTTACGGCAGCAATGACCTTATAAAATTCCACGTAATGCGTTTTGGTACGCACCGCTATGAAACCAAATACCACAGATATGACGGCGTAATCCCTTATCTTGAAAAGCGCTACAATGAATCAAACGGCGAATACTGGCGCGAAGAAATAGAAAAATATATGATAACAAAACCATGTCCTGCATGCGGCGGGGCAAGGCTTAAACCGTTCCCTCTAGCCGTCAGAATTAACGGCAAAAATATTTATGAGTTTACACTTATGCCAATAAATGAAGCGCTGGATTTTATATCTGATCTTTATCTGGAACTCGGTGAACACAAACTTAAAATCGCAAAACAAATTCTCGACGAAATTCGTGCGCGTCTTAAATTTCTAAACGATGTCGGATTGAGTTACTTAAACCTTGCACGCCGCGCAGGTACACTCTCTGGCGGTGAAGCCCAGCGTATCAGGCTTGCAACTCAAATCGGAAGCGGTTTATCAGGGGTTTTATATGTATTAGATGAACCTTCAATCGGACTTCATCAGCGCGACAACGACAGATTAATAAAAACACTAATCAAGCTCCGCAACCTTGGCAACACTCTTATTGTTGTCGAGCATGATGAAGATACAATCAGAAATGCGGATTATATAGTTGATATTGGTCCGAAAGCCGGAATTAACGGCGGTGAAATTATAGCGCAAGGACAGATTGAAGATATAATAAAAGCAAAGCGTTCAATCACCGGCAAATATCTGAGCGGAGAAAAATATATTCCGATACCTGACAAAACCCGCGAAGGCAACGGACACTTTTTACACGTAAAAAACGCCCATATTAACAACCTTAAAAATATTGATGTAGATATTCCGCTGGGAAAAATAGTCGTCTTAACAGGCGTTTCAGGTTCCGGTAAATCTTCATTAATGCAGGATTTAATCTATGAATATGCAATACACAAACTCCGCGGCAACAAGCCTAAACCGCAAGGCGTAGACGAAATCACCGGATTTGAACATATAGATAAAATTATTGACATAGATCAATCGCCAATCGGCAGAACGCCGCGTTCTAATCCGGCAACTTACACTGATGTATTCACGCATATTCGTGAACTCTATTCTAAAACAAACGAAGCCAAAATGCGCGGCTACAAGCCCGGAAGATTTAGTTTCAATGTAAAAGGCGGGCGCTGTGAAGCCTGCAAAGGCGACGGACTTCTTAAAATAGAAATGAATTTCCTGTCAGATGTCTATGTCAAATGTGATGTCTGCAAAGGCAAACGTTACAACCGCGAAACTTTAGAGGTTAAATACAAAGGTAAAACTATTGCGGATGTACTTGATATGAGTGTAAAAGAGGCGTTGGAATTTTTTGAAAATATTCCGGCAATAAAAAACAAATTACAAACCCTTAATGATGTCGGGCTTGATTATATAAAACTCGGACAGAGCGCAACAACACTCTCAGGCGGCGAAGCGCAGCGTATAAAACTTGCCTCAGAACTCAACAAGCGCGCAACTGGAAAAACATTGTATCTTCTTGATGAGCCGTCTGTGGGACTTCACTGGTATGATTTGGACAAGCTTATAAAAATCATTCAACAACTGGCTGATCAGGGGAATACTATCTTAATAATTGAACACAATCTTGACCTGATTAAGGTTGCTGATTATATTATAGACTTAGGACCTGAAGGCGGCGCCGGAGGCGGCACAATTGTTGCAACAGGTACTCCGCGAGAGGTCGCAAAAGTTAAAAAATCTTATACCGGTCAATATTTAAAAGGTATTTTTGATAACACTTTATAAAATAAAACAGGAGATGAGATGAGATGAAAAAATTTTTATTCACTTTGGTTATGATGTTATTTGCATTGCAGCCGGTTATGGCAAAAAATATTAAGGTAGAGGCAATGTCTGATTTTACAACAGCAAATCCGCCTAAGAACTGGCAGTTAAAAATTGTTGAGCCGGTTGAAGTTAACGGATATTTGTTAGAAGCAGACAGTATAATTGAAGGTAATATTGCAGATGTGGTTGCCCCGAAAAGATTAAAACGCAATGCGTCTTTTGTTTTTGTGCCGGTTATGTATAAAGATGCGAAAACCGGACAGATTTATCAGATAAAAAGGCATTGGGACGGAAAATACAGTTTCTTAAGTGATGTTTCTGTAGGGTCACTTGCAAAACAGGGAGCTGTTTATGCAGGCAACAAACTGCTTGACGGATTTTTCGGACCAAGTTTTGCGGTAATAGAAGGGGCTGTCAAAAATGAACAGGGTAATCGTGTTAAATCCGCTGCTGTTTCTTTATATGAAAGCACACCTCTTTCTTACGCAAATAAAGGAGAAGATATCAATATTCCTAAAGGAACGGTTTTTGTGATGAGTTTTAAAGATTCAGATGAAAAAGAGGCAAAACCACAGGAACCTAACTATTCATATACAATGCCTGATGAAACAAAATAATAAAAGGCGGCAAATCGCTAAGCATAAAGCCCGGTCGGCTTTTCTGCCGACCGGGCTTTAAATTACGGAATGGAGGAAGTTTATTTAACCTGTTTGGAAATAGTGTTTGTTATATCATGCCCGCCATAAAGAACAACTCCTTTAGCAAGTACTATTTCATATCCGTTTTTCTTGGCTTCTTTAGTTATCACATCAGATATGTTTTTATCTATTACCTGCAATCTTGCTGTATAATCCTTTTGTATTGCAGTTTGTTTTTTTATAAACTCAGCATCATACTTTTGGGCAAGTTTTTCTTTACCTTCCTGAGTTTTTTGTTTTTCAACATCTGCTCTTGCTGTTACCAACCACTTTTGCAAATCGTCCATTTTTAGTGCTTGTTCTTTTTTTAATGTCAGAACCTGCGCTGACTGTCCGACAACAGCGTTCAGATCGACAACAGCAATGTTTGAAGGTGCTGCGGATATTGAAAATGTATTAAACCCCATTCCGAGTGCAAACGCTAAAGCTATCGAAATTATATTAAAATATTTTTTCATCTATATCACCGCCTTATCTGTAACTTCCTAATACTACACTGGTTTTAGGTATTTCCGGCATGTTTTGGCTTGATTTAACAGAAGAACTTTTGTCTTTACCTAAAGCAAATCTGAATCCTGCTTGCAAGCCGACACCGTTTCTGCCGCCGCCTGTGAAGTAAGCCTGTAAAAATCCTGTACATCTTTCCCCCCAGGTTTTTCTTACACCTACACCGTATTTTACAAACGGTTTTACGCTGAGTTCAGGAAGTGATACATTATTTGCAAGAAAGTCGGTTTTATCCATAATATTCCATACCATACTTACACCTAAATATGGCTGCCAGCCATTTTTTAGGTTTCCGATAAATTTAATTCCCGGCTCTACCTGTATTGCATTCAGCGGATCTGAACTAATGTGAACACCTGCTGCATTAGTATAATCAAATGTATTAACAAATGAATATGACATTAAAAAGCTTGGCTGAATAATGAATTTACCTTCTGCAAGTTCTATATTGTAACCGGTTTTACTTGCAATACCTGCCATTAACATAGAGAAGTTATCTGTTCCGTAAAATGTATTTGCAGAACCTGCGTTTGCCCCTGCGTTTACTGTTAAACCGGTAAAGAAGTTGCCTTTGTAAGCCATGCCTGCAATACCTAGAGTACCGCCATTCTGGTAGATACCTATTCCGTCATAAGCCTGATGTGAACCGTTATACCCTACATATACACTAAACATTCCGTCCCAGCCGTTGCCTAAGTCATAAAGTTCACTTTCACCGCCTAAGAATGTTCCATACGCAACATTGGATACTTTAGGACCGCCTTTAAGCCGTACATTTTCAAATGTTGCATAAGGACGCGCCCAGATTGATTTATCGCTATAAGGACTGTTTACAGGGTCAAATCCTAAATTTCCGCCTGCATAAGCGTATTTATTTCTTAATTTCATTGCTTCACGCTGTTTTTTAGTCATCAGCATGTACATATCCATATTTCTAAAGGCTTCATCATAAGAATTTAACTGGGTTAAGTAACCGCCAAGCTGTGCAGCGACTGGGCTTGCCATAATTGACGGGTTAAAATCTCCATAGCTTCCGCCGGTTGGTAAAAATGTCATCATACCGTCAGCGCTGACTCCGCCCTGCAAATATCTTATAGGAGTCAAAACGGTTTGTGTTTGTGATTGCAAAGCATCGGCAATGGTCATATTGGAAGGATCAATGCCTAATGCTTGTGCAAGATTTAGAGAAATGCTGTTTGCTGTAGTATTTCCTATGGCATTTACATTTGTGATTGTCACAGAACCGTGTTGGGTATTGGCAAAATTATCACCTTTTCCGTCTGCAAGGTTAACATCTACCGCGAGATTAACATTATCCGCTAAGGTTACATTATTACCAAATGAAGTCACCTGATTGTTTATAGTATTCAAAGTGGTTCCGCTGCCCATATTTAAGGTGGAATTATTTAATCCGCTGCCCTCAGCCAGTGCAAAGGTACCATTTTGAACATCTATTGCCGCATTATTGATAATAGAATTAACAATAATTGAGCCTGTATTAGCGCTGTCCGAATTTATGTTCATATTATATTTTTCACCGGAAATACCGCTTGCTATCGTAATGGACTTGCCGTCTGCTGCATTCATATTAAGTTCAGAACCAGCTTTATTCATGAAAATATCACCGCCATCAGCAGCCTTGTTACCTGACATTACAACATCTTTTGTATCGGCAGCTATTGTAAGATTGTTATCTGCAAAAATAGCTCCGCCATTTCCGCCGGCAGTATTATTTATAAAACTCGTATCTTTTACAGTTGCATCAATAAATGAAGCTATTGCCCCGCCGTCAGCGTTTGCTATATTGCCTGTAAAGTTTGAATTTTCAACGGACAGAAATGAATCGTCGTTTGAGGCATTAATTCTTGTACCGATTGCTCCGCCGTAAGTTCCGGATGAATTGTTATCAAAGTTTGAGTTAGAAATTGTAACTTTACCTTCATCATACAAAAATATTGCTCCTCCGCCTCCGTTTGAGTTTAAAGGAGTGTCAGGATCAATATTTGTTCCGGTGGTTTTGTTGCCTGCAAAAGTTGAGTTTGTTACATTCAAAATACTGTCAGAAACAAGCGCGCCGCCTTCGGCTCCTGTTTCGTTGTTCGTGAATATTGTATTATCAATATTGATAGTTGATGTAGAACCGTTTGCCTGCAATATTGCACCGCCTGCTGAATCTGATTTGTTACCGTCAAATATTGAGTTTGTAATATTTACATCTTGAGTGTTTTTTTCTGATATGAATATTGCACCGCCTGCTGAATCTGATTTGTTACCGTCAAATATTGAGTTTGTAATATTTACATCTTGAGTGTTTTTTTCTGATATGAATATTGCCCCGCCGGCTGATGACGTTTCATTACCTGTTGCAATATTTTGAGTAAATGCTGCATTATTCAGACTCAATTCAGCATCAATCCCTTGAAATATAGCCCCGCCCTGAACAGCTTTATTTGAGGCAAAAGATGCATTATCACCAATAGTCATTGCACTGCCGATATTATAAATAGCACCGCCTTTAGATGCTGTTCCGTTTGCCGAGTTACCAGTAAATACGGAATTACTGCCTATTTCTAAAGTTGTATTTGTGCCGTTATAAATAGCCCCGCCTTCTTTATTCAAAGTCGAGTTGTTAGAAAATTCAGCGTTATCGCCGATTTTTACAGTGTTTGAATTTGTTTTGCTATTGTATGAATAAATAGCCCCGCCATTTCCGAGAGTACCGTTTGCAGTATTATTAGTGAATTTAGCATTGTCACCGATTGTTAAATCGTGTCCATTTGTTAAGTAAATTGCACCGCCGTGTGAGTTTGAGGTGTTGCCGGTAAATTCAGCATTTGCACCGAGTGTTACAGAACCTTCTTTGTTACCGTATATAGCCCCGCCTAAATTTGCTTTGTTAGCGTCAAATTTTGTATTATCACCCAAATCGGCGTTTGCTCCCGTATCATTATAAAACGCTCCGCCATATTTATTGGAAATATTACCGGTAAAAATGGCGTCAGAAAAAGCTATATCTGATTTATTATAAATCGCGCCGCCATGATTGGTTGCGGTATTACTGTTAAACGTAGCGCCGTTTCCTATTTCAACATCAATAGCCTCATTTATAAATATTGCCCCTCCTTGATATGCAGAGTTGCCTTCAAAATATGAATTTGTACCTAAAACAAAACTCGTTGTATCCTGCTCATCATTTTCAAGATAAATAGCGCCGCCGTAAGACTGCGCGTCTGTCAGTGTATTGTTCTTGAAAATGGCGTTGTTTCCAATAGTCGTTGAAGAACCCTGTCCATCTCTTGAACCGCCATAAATTGCAGCCCCGCCCCAGGTCGCTTTATTGCCGTCAAATATTAGATTATCACCTAAAATTGCCGTTCCCATATTCTGAACAGCACCGCCTGCTGCTCCGGTTGCCGTGTTGCCGCTAAATAGAACACCATCTTCAACTTTTAAGTCAGCCCCTGTGTAATTGTATATAGCCGCCCCCCGATATGCTTCATTGTTAATAAACTGGGTACTTGCTTTAACAATAGCAGATTCCCCCGTATTGTTAAAAACTACACCGCCGTTTCCGCTTGTAACCGTACCCTGATAAAGCCCTTCATAAATTGTTTCCGCGGCCTGCACTCCTGTTTGCCATGAAAATGCCGTACATATTAACAATGCCGCCAATAATCTTTTCTTTTTCATAAGACCCTCTTACTTTTTACTACCACAATTCGTAGAGTACAACTCTAAGAACATGAAAATAGTAACACAAAAATACGAAAAGTATCCTATTGTATACGAATATTAAGTAATGATGTATCCTATTTCGTTGTTTAAAATCTTATTACAATTTTTTAGGATAAATAAGAGGAGTTATTATGACGAAAAATGCTTTTGGACAAAAGCTTAAACAAATCAGAAAAGCTAAGAATTTAACACAGGCGCAGCTGGCAGAACTAGCCGGAGCAAATGAAAAACATATATCTAAAATAGAAACCGGTGTATATTTTCCGACATATACGACTTTAACAAGAATATTGAATGCACTTAATCTCAGCATAGAAGATGTAGGATTGAATTTTGAACATCTTCCGTCAAAGGATAGTCTGTATTACACCAAAGCATTACAGATTTTAAACAGTGCGCAATCAGAACAAGAACTGGAATATTATTACGGAATTTTAAAACAGGGACAAAGAGGAATAGATATTCTGAAAGGTGAATAGTATAAAGAAAGACCGGCTAAAAAGCCGGTCTTATATATTATTCTGGTTGATTTACTTCTTGTCTTCTTCAAAGTATCCGTTTTTGTTGTAGAAGTCTGCGGCTTTTTGTGCCTGGAGATAACTATCATAAGTTCTTTCCTGACCGTCACAACTTAAAGTGACTTTTCCGCCGGATTCCACCTGTATTGTCGGTGTTTTGTGTCCTTTAGACCCTTCACCCGGTTTAAATTGATCTTTTGGAATATCCAAAATATCTTCCCGTTTGAGGTCTTTGTTAAGGTTGTAGGTTTTTTCTCCGACTTTCAGTTGTTCTTCAAGATACAAATCGGCAATCCATTTGTTTTTCTTTCTTTCAGCTTGAGAGATATTGTGTTTTTCTTTGACAATACCTATTGCTTCATTAAGGTCACCCTGATCTTTGATATCATAAGCTTTAGCTATTGCATCATAAAGGAACTTGCCTCTGATATCAATATGTTTTTCAGGCGCTGCTTGATCTTTCATGATTGGTTCCGCTGTTGCTTCGCAATCGTCAGCGACTTCTTCTGCAGGTGCGGTTTCTTCAACCGGTGCAGGCTGTATAGGTACCGGTTCTATTTCAATATCATCCAGATTTGCATCCGGTATTATAAGCGGTACCGGTTCAATTTCCGGAAGATCCGGTACTTGTTCCTGCTGAACAGGTTGTTCCTTCATTGCTTTTAAATGTTGGTACACCTGGTACAATTCGTTTTCTGTTAGACGTTTACCGGTATTTTCACCCATAGCGTCACGAATTGCATCTTTCATAACCTGCGGATCTACATCCAGTTCAAACATTTTCTTCGCAATTGCACGGCTGGCTTTACCTTTGACGCTGTGGACTAATTTTTTGTCAACAAATTCGTCTACAGAACCGCCCTGCAATACGTCGACTGTTGGTGGATTTTTGATATCGTTTATTTTCCATACAGTGATAAGACTTGATAATGCGCCGCCAAGTGCACCTGATACAGCACCGGTTTTCATACGCTGACCCCAGGAAGGTTTAGCATTGTAATTTGCTTTGTATTCTTTTTCGTATTCTTTCTTGTAATCAGCTTTGTAGTCTGCTTCATAATCAGCTTTGTAATCTGCGGTGTAGTCAGCTTTGCCGCCATATTCAACACTGCCTGATACTTTGCCGTTGTAATCGGCACTGCCCGAAACCTGACCGTTGTAATCAACGCGGCCGCCGTAGTTTACACTTCCGCCGTAATCAACACTGCCGCCGTAGTTTACACTTCCGCCGTAGTCTGCACTGCCGTTGTAATCAACGCTGCCACTGTAGTCAACGCTGCCGCCGTAGTTTACACTTCCGCCGTAGTCAACACTTCCGCCGTAGTTTACACTTCCGCCGTAATCTACGCTGCCGCCGTAGTTTACACTTCCGCCGTAGTCTGCGCTGCCGCTGTAGTCAATGCTGCCGCCGTACTCGTATGTTTGTGTATCAGAGCCGATTACTTTGCCATTGTCGATATAGTATGCTGTTGAATCAACGCTGCCATTGTAGTCAACACTGCCGCCGTAGTTTACACTTCCGCCGTAGTCTACGCTGCCGCCATAGTTTACACTTCCGCCGTAATCAACACTTCCGCCGTAGTCTACGCTGCCGCCATAGTTTACACTTCCGCCGTAATCTACGCTGCCACTGTAATCAGTACTTCCGCCGTAGTTTACACTTCCGCCGTAATCTACGCTGCCGCCGTAGCTTACACTTCCGCCGTAATCAACACTGCCGCCGTATTCTACGCTGCCACCGTATTCAGCAGTATAATCAACTTTTCCGCCATATTCGGCAGTATAATCAGCCTTGCCGGAATAGTCAGCTTGACCTGATACTTTTCCTTCAACAAATCCTGAAACTTTGCCGGTTACCTGACCTGTTACAAAGCCGGATACAACGCCTCCGACAGTACCGGATAGACCTAACCATCCTGTTATTTCTGACACAACAGGACTGATTAAAGCTCCGGATCCTGCGCCTATAGCTGCACTCTTTGCAACATGTAATAATCTTTTACCGGTTGTTTTATCTTTTTCATAGGCAAAACCCATATCTCTGAACATGTGTCTTAAAACACGTGCATCTTTACGACGTACTTTACCTTTTTTATTTGTCAGACCGGCCTGCGCTGCACCTGCAACGTTTTCATCAAGGTCTAATTTGTAATCGTCTGTACCGACCAGTTCAAGCGCAAATTGTTTTAATTTATCGGAATTCAATTTTCCTTCTTCAACAATATTGCCCTGTTTGTCACGTTTACGGCCTTCATATACTTCATCAAACATTCTTGAATTTAATACTTTTTTGTATTTGTCATCCAATAATACATGATATCCGTTTGGATCTTTTGCAACAGCCTTATTATATTCTTCTTCATCAATATAATAAGTGCTGCGTGTAACAACTTCTTCTGCAATATCAGATTTTACGTCGTTTTTAGCAATTCTCTTTGCGCTGCGTTTTGAAATGTCTAATTCTTCTCTCAAAGCATCCCGCCGCATCTTAATCGCTTTTTTACGATCTTTCTTGTTGTCAACAAGATCAGGCTCCATTCTTTCAATTGCAAGCCCTTTGAGTTCCAGATCTTCTTTTAATGCGTCTGCCGAAACAAGATCTATTTCTATTTTTGGTGCCTTAAGCGGCTCTGCCAATAGTTTCTTTTTCGGATCCTCATTAGAAGAAGAATGCACATTGTTCACTCCATCAACCATAATAAAATGTCCTTTCTTTTGTTTGCACATCAATGCATTTTTATACTTCTCTTATAAATCTATAAAGAATTTTGACAACGCAAAATTTCAGCATGAAAACAACTTTTTTTTGTAAAAAAATCTAAAACCCGCATGAATAGGGCGTTTGAGCTATAAAATTAGAGTTTACAATCCGTTACAAATATATAAAATCTAAATACTTTATAGATATAAAGCATATATTTACGATATTCTTTGTTAACTTTTGTAAAATTAGTGTCGAAAATAAGCAGTTTTTGAAAAGCAAAATTCTTTATAAAAGTATAAGCAAGTAAAAAATGTGAAACACGTAGATTGTGAGATTATTATGGGAAAAAAAGACACGAAAAAAATTTACAAACACAAATTATTAGCATCAACACTTACATGTTTATTTTTGATGCCGCAAGTGGTTTCATTGGAAGCAATGGCAACAGATATCACAGGTGTTAAACCGGATATTGACGGTCACACATATAATATAAGACCGGACGGTTTCCATGGTGATGTTGGTTTTAAAAAGTACGAAAACTTCAACGTAAGCCAGGGCGATGTTGTAAATATGATTTTCCAATATTTCCAATCAGGCGGTTCTGTTGATGCAAACGGCATAACTCACATGTTTAAGACACAGGATGTAAAAACATTCGTTAACCTTGTACAAAACCAGATTAATATTAACGGTGTACTTAACGCATTACAAAGCGACGGCGGTGCATTAAGCAACGGACACCTTGTGTTTGTATCACCTAATGGTATGGTTGTAGGTGCCAGCGGTGTATTGAATGTCGGCTCTTTATCTGTATACACACCGGATTCAAATTCATTCAATAAATTCTATAACTCAGTAGAAACTGCTGCACAAACAATTGCAAAAGACGGCGTAACAAATGCTACATGGGATCCGGGTGCTTTAACAATTGACGGTCAGGCAGTTGTAACTGTAGACGGTAAGATTATGGCACAAGGCGACATTAATGTAGATGCTGGTGTTGTAAATGTTGGAGAAGATGCGGTTATTGCCGCTGGTGTTGACAATGGCGGTGAATCATTCCAGGCTTCTAAAATTCAAGCTGTTTTTGAAAACGGTAAACCTGTTAACAAAGTAGTTGAAACTTATGATCCACATGCTCAAGCAGATGCTTTATTCGATAAATTAGTTAACACTGATAATATGAATGTTGCAAACGAATTTTCAGCAGCAAACGGCAACATTGTAATTAAAGCTTCTAACGGTATTACTACCGGTGCAGGTTCAAACATTGCTAACTATTCACACGGTGACATTAATCTTACAAATTCAACCGGTAATGGTATCAGTTTAGCAGGCAGACTTGCAAACCAGACCGGTGATATAAATATCACTAATCACGGTGAAAAAGGTATTGATGTTGCAAGCTCAGGTGATATTATCAATGCTGACGGTAAATTAGCAATGACAAACACAGGTGCCGGCGGTATTGACATTATGGGTAATGTAACAACTCACTCCGGTGGTACTGTTATTGTTACCAACTCTGATTCAGATGTAACAATCGGTGACAACACTGACAATAACAATTACATCAATTCAGACGGCAAAGTTACAATTAATGTTGATAATGGTGACTTATTAAACTTCGGTGTTGCAAAAACTTTAATCAAAACAAATAACGATGCAGATCTAAATATCAATGTTACAAACGGTGCAATTGGTGAAGAAGTAGGACCTTGCGACGGTGGTGTATGCACAGGCATTGGGGTTGATGCAAGAGATTTAACAAAATCAATCAACACTTCTATCGACGGTGAAATTACCGCAGAAAGCACAGGTAACGGTTCTTTAGCTAATATGGCAAGTTTGGACAAAGATATGAATGTTAATTACATTCACGCTGACGGCCGCGTAATTTTATTAGCTGATGACGCTGCAAACAAAGGGGCTACCGCATATGATATCCTTAACAAAGGCAACGGTTCTACTCCTAATGTTCAGGGCGCAGGCATTTCAATTATCGCAAGCGGCAACATTGGTGAAGCTGACAATGCTTTAACATTCGTTCAAACTCAAGGTCAATTCAATGATGCAAGCTGGAACAGTGACAAAACAAATTACACACCAAATGCAAAATATGGTGTTGATATGCTGGCTATCAATGACATCAATGTAAAAGGTCTTGATAATGCTGACGGAACTAAGAGCGATACTAATGTATGCGGTATGATCTCAAGAGAAGGAAGCATTAACGCTGAATTTTCAGGTGATACTTACATCAGAGAAATAACAGCAGACAAAAACATTAATTTAGTATCCCGCGGCAAAAATATGTATATCGAACATCTTGGTGAAGTTCCGACTTATGCTCAAGATTACTACGGACCAAACGGATCTGTTGTTCCTGAAAAAGTTAAAGTTACAGTTCTTGATTTAGGTACAAGCTATCCTGACAATCCGGCAGATTCAACAATCGTTATCAAAAATGGTACAATCAACGGTAACGGTTTAACAAGACCGGGTAAAGATCAAGATTTGACTCTGGTTGCTGATAATGCTTATGCTGGCGGTTATCACTTCCATATGGGTCTTGACAGAATGGATGGTCCTTCTTATTACGAAATAGATAATAGTACAAATACTATTAAAAGCTTGAACGGTTCAGCAATTTCTATAAGAGCTAAAGCCGTAAGACCGGACGATGTATTAGCTATCGGTCAGGATCAAAACGATCGTAATTACTACTATGGCGGAAGCTCACAAGGTAATGACGAAAATTATGACGGTACAGATAATCCTAGCGGCGAAGACGATGATAACTTAGTTGTACCGGAAGATGAAGATGAACCGGCAGACAGCGATGCTGACTCAGATATTGATACTGATACTGATACCGATATAGACACAGATACAGACAGTGACGCAGATGCGGATGCAGATGCTGACGCAGACTCAGATACTGACACTGATACTGATACAGACAGTGATTCAGATAGTGACGCTGACAGTGATGCAGACTCCGATGCTGATAGTGACGCTGACTCTGATGCTGACAGTGACGCGGATGCGGATGCAGATGCTGACGCGGATACAGATACCGATACCGACACAGACACTGATACTGATACTGACACGGATACTGACACGGATACGGATACGGATACGGACACGGACACAGATACGGATACGGATGCCGATACTGACAGTGACGCAGACTCTGATGCTGACAGTGACGCTGACTCCGATGCAGATAGTGACGCTGACTCCGATGCAGACAGTGACGCTGACTCTGATGCAGATAGTGACGCTGACTCTGATGCAGACAGTGACGCTGACTCCGATGCAGATAGTGACACTGATACCGATGCAGACAGTGACGCAGACTCTGATGCTGACAGTGACGCTGACTCCGATGCAGATAGTGACACTGATACCGATGCAGACAGTGACGCAGACTCCGATGCAGACAGTGACGCTGACTCCGATGCAGATAGTGACGCTGACTCTGATGCAGATAGTGACGCTGACTCCGATGCAGACAGTGA
>CALUQJ010000030.1 GCA_944322865.1 Candidatus Gastranaerophilales bacterium | reverse complement strand
TCTCAATCCGGTATCTCTCACGAGGATCTTATGCAGGTAGGATCTATTGGATTAATTAAAGCAATTGAATTTTATAACCCCGGAAAAAATACGAAATTCAAAACTTACGCATCTTATTTTATTAAAGGCGAAATTAAACATTATCTCAGGGATAAAGCTTCTCTTATCAAAGCTCCGCGGGAATTGCAGGAACTCGTATTCAAAATAAGCAATACAATTAAAAGTTTATCAGAAAAAGGGTTCCCTGATCCGAGTGCAAAACAAATAGCCGAAGAATTAGGATTGTCGGAGAAAAAAATACAGGAAGTTATGGAAATAGAGTATTGCAAAACAACACTTTCTCTGGATCAAAATGTTACACAGGAAGATGAGGAATTGTCTTTGCTTGACAAAATTCCTTCCGGTGATTATCAGGAATTAATGAACTCTAATGAAAACAAAATTATGCTGGCAGCCGCAATTAAAAAACTTCCTGAAGAATTACGGCAGATACTTGAATTGAGTTATTATGAAGATCTTAACCAGAGAGAAATATCTGAACGCATCGGAATTTCACAAATGCAGGTTTCAAGAAGGATTAAAAAAGCTCTTAGCAAAATGTACGAAATAGTTAAATATAATTAGGAGAACTCAATGAGTGTAAATGATATTTTAATCATAACAGGTTTTGTTTTTATAATAGGATTGTGTATCGGAAGTTTCTTAAATGTTGTAATTCTGCGTTCACTATCCAATGAATCAATCGTATTTCCGCCGTCAAAATGTCCGGTATGCGGAAACAGCTTAAAATGGTGGCATAATATCCCTGTTCTTTCTTATATTTTGTTAAGAGGAAAATGCGGGTTCTGTCACTGTAAAATAAGTCCTCAATATCCGATTGTAGAGTTAATAACCGGATTATTATTCACCGCGGTGTTTCTAAAATACTTTGTGGTCGGAGTTGCAACAAACAGCCTAAACTTTGGAACACTGTTTGCAATATTATATTCCTGGATTATTATATCCTTGCTGATTGTTCTTGCTGTTACTGACATTAAAGAAAAAATTGTATTTGACGCACACACTTATTCTCTTATAGGAATGGGATTACTGCTGAATATTTTAAGTACCGGGTATTTAATTTATTACACTGTTTCAAATGGAACTTTTGAGTTTAATTTAAATTTTGTTTTTAATACTCCTCTGACAAATTCGTTACTTGGAATGCTAGTCGGAATAGTTGTAATGGAGCTGCTTGCCAGAGCCGGTTATCTGTTTGCCGGCACCCGTGCTTTTGGAGAAGGTGATACTTATATTGCAGCAGGTCTGGGGGCTATATTTGGTCTGCATCAAATTCTCTGGGCACTTGTATTAAGCGTTATTATACAGGTAATCATCACTCTGCCTATTCTTTTAAAAAAATTGTATGCGGCAGGAGATTACAAAACTTTTTGCGGATTAATCGGATTTTTTGCATACGCAATAATTTATTTTCTATTGAAAAATAACCCTATTTTTTCAATTTTGATAATTCAATTGCTAGCAGCGCTCGTCCTTGCAGGATTGGGAATTTATGTATGCGTCAGGATAATAAAAGGATTACGTAAGAGTGATCAGAGTAATATGATATATTTACCGTTTGGTCCTGCAATGGCGATTGCGGCATTGTTCATGACAATAATATAGATTTAAAAACAAATATAAATGAAAAAGCCCTCTTTTTAAGAGGGCTTTAATATTTTATTTTTCGGGTTGCTTATTAATTACATCCGTTTTCCAAGATATATTGTTCAAGAGCTTTCTGGTCCATAAATGTTTGAGTATCAACCAGTTGTTCTTTTTCACCCGGTCTGGTTTCATATCTGTTGTATGTATATTCAGTACCGGTCTGCTGTTCAGTCATTCTCGGATTAAATTTACCTGTATATGCTTTCTGATTTTTATCATATATTTTAACTGTACCGTTTACTTCTTTGTCACAGTCAAGTCTGTAGACTTTGTCACCGATTTGAATATTGTCATACAATTTCAGAACTTTTGGCTGAACATTTTCACTGTATTTTACACCGTGATAATCTTTAAGTTTGTGAACAACTGCCAGAACTTCTTTGTGGTCAGCTTTTTGAAGATTGTATTTATCTCTAACGATGTCGCTCCAGCATTCGCCTTTTCTTGGTTTGTATTCACAGTAATCAAGATCCGGTTTTTCTTCTATAATAGGAGTTTCTGTAACTTCTTCTCTGCACTTAGTTTGTTCTGCCGGTGGTGTTGGCGGAGTTGGCGGAGTTGGTGGAGTTGGCGGAGTTGGTGGTGTTGGTGGTGTTGGCGGAGTTGGCGGAGTTGGTGGTGTTGTACCGCCTATAATACCTGCGATCTCCTCACGTTGTGTATGTTCACCTTCACCCTCATCTTTGATTTTCTTCATTGTCCCAAGTCCTGCAATAAGTCCTGCAACACCGCCGCTGACAGCACCTGCTATTGCGCCTGTTTTAGCTGAAGATTTTCTTGTATCAATTTTACCTTCAAGATCACAGTTTGAATCGACTGTTACATCAAAGTTTGGATCGTTAACATTGACATGTTTGTGGTTAATATCTTTCAGAGCTGTTACTGACCCGGTGGCATATCCGATGCCTGCCCCAATACCTGCTCCTGCTGCTGCGCCGATACCTGTATAGGCAAGTACGTGTAATGCTCGTTTACCTGCTGTTTTGTCTTTTTCCTTATCAAGCCCTGCTGATTTTGCAGCACGTCCCATTATTCGACGGGTTGAATCGTATTCTTCAGCGGCTTTGTCCAATTCTACAAGATCCGCCTGATGGTCTTCTGCTGCGATATTTTTCATAAACTTTTTGTATTTATCGCTTGAGAATTGACCGTTTTCATCATAAAACTCGTCTTTATGAGCTTCTACAAATTTACGTGATTTTCTACTCAAATATTCATAATTATCTTTGTTCTCTTTATCAGCAGCTTTTGCTTTTTTGTATTCATCTTTATCAATAAATACTTTTCTGTTCTTAAATCTGATTTGTGCCTGTTCTTCTTTAAGAGCTAATTTAGCAAGTTTTTTGGCTTCTTTTTCACTCTTACCCTGCGCCATAAAGGCTTGCTGATAAAGATCTTTCATTGTTTCTTCAGCACCTTTTCTGACTTTTTTGTCATTACTGTCAAGAAATCCTCTTGCTTTTTCGATTTCTTTTTGAGTTGTTTCTTCAAACGGCTGCAATTCCAAATCTGCTGCTTTGGTTAGATTTGTTTTTGCATCCGGTTTGCCGACAGGAACTTCCACAAAATGAGTTTGTCCGTCAATCACAACTTTTTTGTAAAGTGGTTCATTACCTTGAAGTTGCAAGGCATTGTTGCCGTTAATTGCAAAATCTGCCATTTCGTTTTCCCCTTTCAATTTTCCTCGTGACTTAATACAAAGTCTTTTATTATCCCCTATGCTTTTATAAAAAATTTTAGTCTTTAAAAATTGCCATGTTTGTTAAAAAACATCTTTACATTTGTTAATATTTCTGTTAATCAGCCTTACAAGGGTGAATATAGCCGGATTAGGTATGACAATTTTTATGTATTGTGTATAATATGTGTAATGACAGTATTAGAAGTAAAAAATTTAAATTTAGGATTTGAATGCGAATGCGGATTTCGGCAAGCACTTTACGATGTATCATTTTCACTTGAACCAGGAAAGATGCATGCGCTTGTCGGAGAATCAGGATGCGGCAAAACAATAAGTGCAATGAGTATTTTGCGTTTGTTGCCAAAAACCGCATACATAACGAGTGGTGAAATTCTGTATGATAGTAACGATATTCTAAAGCTGCCTGTCAAAAAACTCCAAAAACTTCGCGGGGCAAAAATAGCCCTGATACCGCAAGACCCGATGACTTCGCTCAATCCTTTATATACAATAGGCGACCAGCTATTAGAAGTTATAAAAATTCATCAAGGACTGCAAGGTAAAGAAGCTTTTAATAAGGCTGTTGAAGCACTTGAACTTGTCAGGATACCATGTGCCAAAGAACGTATGAAGGCTTACCCGCATGAATTTTCGGGCGGAATGAAACAGCGTGCAATTATTGCAATGGCACTTGCATGTAATGCTGAAATACTTATTGCAGACGAACCTACAACCGCATTAGATGTAACTATTCAGGCTCAAATAATGAATCTTCTAAAAGATATTCAAAAAAATACAGGAACAGCAATACTTCTAATAACCCATGACCTTGCACTTGTCAGTGAAAATGCTGATTATGTATCTGTCATGTACGCCGGACATATTGTCGAAAATGCGCCGGCTGATGAATTTTTCCAAAATCCAAATCATCCTTATACACTTGCGTTACTAAAATCAATGCCTTCAGTGCGCCGCAACGAAAAACTCAGTACAATAACAGGACAGCCGCCTTCAATTCAACAGTTTATTAACGGATGCAAATTCCACCCGCGGTGTGAAAATTGTATGGATATATGCAAAAATATTGTACCGCCTGTTTATTACGTCGGCGAAAATCATTTTAGTTCATGCTTTTTAAACAAAGATGACAGATGTAATGAAGGTTAGAACGCATCTGTTTTAATAGGATTTTTAAATTTGGTAATGTTTGCCTGGAACAACAGCTTAACAGTACCTATAGAACCATTTCTGTGTTTTGCAATAATAATTTCGGATTCCCCCTTAGAAGATGCTTTGGAAACTTCATCCTCTTCTTCACCCTTTTTGTAATATTCATCACGATAGATAAACATAACAATATCAGCATCCTGTTCAATGGCACCGGATTCTCTCAAATCAGAAAGCATCGGTCTTTTATCAGTTCGTGATTCTACGGCACGAGAAAGCTGAGAAAGTGCAATGACAGGTACATCAAGTTCTCTTGCCAGTATCTTCAAACCTCTCGATATTGCTGAAATCTGCTGCATACGATCTTCACGGCTTGAGCTTTCCATTAATTGCAGGTAGTCTATGAGAACAAGCCCGAGATTTTTTTCTTCCATTTTAAGCCGTCTGCATTTTGCCCTGATATCGGTAATGGTACAGCCAGAAGTATCATCAATGTAAATCGGCGCCTGAGCAAATGCATTCATGGCGTTTGCCAGTTTTTCCCAGTCTTTACTCTGCATATTACCGGTTTTGACCCTTTGAGAATCAATCTCCGCCTCAGAACAGAGCATACGCTGCATCAACTGTTCTTTTGACATTTCAAGAGAAAATATTGCAACCGGAGTGTTTGTTTTTAATGCCACATTCTGCGCTATGTTGAGCGCAAAGGCGGTTTTTCCCATGGCAGGACGTGCTGCAAGGATTATCAAATCGGATCTCTGTAATCCGTTTAATATTGCATCCAGTTCATAAAAATTAGTCGGAACACCTGTTAATTCATCTTTATGCTCATATCTGTATTCGATTTTTTCGTATGTATTAAGCACAAGATCTTTAACATGGGTTAAGTCAGATGTAGCTTTTTTAGATGCGATGTCAAAAATTAATTTTTCCGCCTTATCAAGAGAACTGTCTATAGGATCAACATCATACCCAAAACTTACAATCTCTGAACCTGCATTGATAAGAGCACGTTTAATAGCTTTTTCCTGCACAATTCCTGCATAGTATTCAATGTTGGAAGTTGTAATTGTTTTATAGCTAAGATCATTTATAAATGCTCTTCCGCCAACTGTTTCAAGTTTCTGATTATAGTTCAGGACATCAGAAACCGAAACAATATCAATCGGTACATTCTGATTAAATAATTGCAGCATTGCTTCATAAACATATCTGTGTGCGGGTTTGTAAAAACTCTCCGGTTTAAGTGTTTCAACGACTTTTGTAATCACCTGAGGATTTACAAGTATCGCCCCGAGTACAGCCTCTTCCGCCTCTATATTTTGCGGCAAAAGGTTTGCATCTAAACTATTATCTTTTGTTTTATATGTTGCCGGCATGATTATCTCCAATTTATGTAAAATCATGATACATGAATGAATATTGAATTAAAACACTTGATTAAACATTATTACGAAAAATATTTGACAAATTATTTCATACGCACTAAAGTAAAGCTATGCAAAGACTAGAAGAGCAACTCGGAAAATTATTGATAGAGCATAATTTAACGGCGGCGACAGCAGAATCTTGTACGGGCGGTCTTTTGAGTTCTAAATTAACAGATGTAACAGGAAGTTCTGCTTATATAAAATTAAACTATGTAACTTATGCTAATGAGGCAAAACAAGCGATTTTGGGCGTAAAAGAAGAAACCTTGAAATCCTATGGCGCGGTAAGTTATGAATGCGCTTACGAGATGGCAAAAGGGCTGGCAAAAGTAACCAACTGTAATCTTGCTATCTGTACAACAGGAATAGCAGGTCCCTTGCAGGATGAAGGCAAACCTGTCGGATTAATCTATATAGGCGTTTCGTTTAATAGCAGCATTAAGGTAGAGCGCTTTCTCATACAAGACAAATTAACTAAAGCGGAAATGAAAGACCGCTTTGCAAATCTTGCTCTCCAAATGGCTTATGACATTATTTCAAAAGAAATTCCGCAATAAATTCAGGCATTCTGTCCATTAGAATTTCAGCAAATTTTTCAGTATCAATCTGCGTTATAACAATAGAAAGCAGGTCATTCGGCAATTCTTCGTTCATTTTAATCAACTCTTCCGGCTCAAGAACAGACATTGATTTAACCATATCAGGTTTCTGTTTATTAGTCTGAATCATGTCAGTATAAGCATTCGCATCAAACAACTGGAACCATTCAGGATGTTCTTTTCCGAGTGACAATACAAGCTGCTGCTTCTGTGTAGGCTGAAAACTTTTCAAAACATCTATAAATTCAAGCGGACCTAAATCACCGATCTGGTTTACCAGATCAAAGCTTTTCTGGCTTTCAGGCGTCTGACCAGTTACATTTTCCAGAACCTGTATAAGATACTCTTCCGGAATAGATTGCATATGTTTAAGGATTTTATTTTTATCAATTTCCGTGCTAGTCAGGAATTTATCCAGCTGTTCATCAGGCAAAAGCTGAACAACTTCTTCTTTAGAAAACATTTCAAACACAACTTTTACAAGCTGATCAGGCGGAACATCCTCAAGCATGGTCATCAGTTTATCTTCGGAAAAATAATATAACCCCTGAACAAGGTCTTTTTCTTCCATTTGAGGTAAAAATAACTGTAATTGCTGCGCTGTCATTTCGCGTAATATTTCATACTTATTGTTTGAATCAGACAGATTAAACAATTTTATAACAAGATTAACATTATTCAAAAGTTCATTAGCGAGCTTAATTGCCTCCTGGTTACCGGACGCAGCTTCTGCCTCAATAATCTCTTCAACTGATAAATTGGCATACTCTTGATTGAACTTTACCGAACTGATATTCAAGCGTCGCTGTAAATATTCAAGATTAGAATCAATGACTATGCTCATAGTTAATCCTTATTTTTACTCTCTTATATATAATAACGCTTTTTGAATGCAGTATTTTCAAGAAAACCTATATTTGTAACTTTTCGTTACAAATATAGGTTAAAAAGAAAGGAGGAGATTTTTCATTGAAAAAATCCCAAACAAAAATAAAACTAACTATATAATAACACATTTTTGATAATTGATGCAATAATTCATAATTTTGTAACTTTTAGTAACATAAAAAAGGGCGGAAATTTCAGATGAAATTTCCGCCCTTTACAAATGAAAAAGTATTAAGCTTTATTCTTTGGTATATTCGGCATCAATTACATCGTCATCTCCGCCGTCTTTTTTGTCATCGTTTGATGAGGCATTTTCGCTTGATGCAGTTGACTGTTCTTCTTTCTGAACGGCTTCGTAAGCTTTTTGAGAAATACTGAACATTGTCTGCTGTAAATCTTCTGACAATTTTTTTAGATCGTCAACAGATTTGTTTTCATCAAGAGCTTTTTGCAAAGCTTCTTTTTGTTCATCAAGTTTTTTCTTATCAGCTTCATCAATTTTGCCTTCAAAGTCTTTAACAATTCTGTCAGCAGAACCGATTAAACTTGTAGCATTGTTTTTAATTTCAGCTTCTTCTTTTTTCTTCTTATCTTCAGCTGCATTAGCTTCAGCTTCTTTAACCATTTTGTCAATATCAGCTTCTGAAAGGTTAGAAGAATTTGTGATAGTAATTTTTTGTTCTTTATTTGTCGCTTTATCTTTAGCTGAAACATTAACAATACCGTTAGCATCAATATCAAATGTAACTTCGATCTGCGGCAAACCTCTCATTGCAGGCGGAATACCGTCTAATCTGAACATACCTAAAGATTTGTTATCTTTAGCCATTGGTCTTTCACCTTGAAGTACGTGAATATCAACTGCGGTCTGATTATTTTCAGCTGTTGAGAAAACCTGGGACTTAGAAACAGGGATTGTAGTGTTTCTAGGAACCAACGGTGTCATAACGCCGCCTAAAGTTTCAATACCAAGTGTCAAAGGTGTTACATCCAATAAAACGATATCTTTAACTTCACCGGCTAATACACCTGCCTGAATTGCAGCACCTACTGCAACAACTTCATCAGGGTTAACTGATTGGTTAGGATCTTTGCCTGTGTATTCTTTTACTAACTGTTGAACAGCCGGGATACGTGTTGAACCGCCGACTAATACAACTTCATTAATATCATTTTTGGTAATACCGGCATCTTTCAATGCGTTTTCAACCGGAGTTTTACATCTGTTCAAAAGGTCACGGCACAAATCTTCAAATTTAGCTCGTGTAAGATTTAAATCTAAGTGTTTAGGACCGTTTGCATCAGCTGTGATGAACGGAAGATTGATATTAGTTTCCATAACAGAAGACAATTCACATTTTGCTTTTTCAGCAGCTTCTTTAACACGCTGCATAGCCTGTTTGTCGTTACGTAGATCAATACCTTCCTGTTTTTTAAACTCGTCGCACATCCAATCCATGATTTTCTGGTCGAAATCGTCACCACCTAAGTGAGTATCACCTGAAGTTGAAAGAACTTCATGAACACCGTCGCCAATTTCAAGGATTGAAACATCAAAAGTACCACCACCTAAGTCGAATACAAGAACTTTTTCACTCTTTTCTTTTTCAAGTCCATAAGCCAAAGCAGCGGCAGTCGGTTCGTTAACTATACGCAGAACATCTAACCCCGCGATTTTACCTGCATCTTTAGTTGCCTGTCTTTGAGCATCATTAAAATAAGCAGGAACAGTGATAACTGCTGATGTTACTTTTTCACCCAGATAAGCACTTGCATCATCAGCCAATTTTCTCAAAATCATAGCTGAAATTTCTTGTGGAGTGTAATCTTTGCCGTCAATATTTACTTTGTAATCATCGCCCATATGTCTTTTGATTGATGCGATAGTTTTGTCAGGGTTAAGAATAGCCTGACGTTTAGCCAGTTGACCTACTAATCTTTCACCGTTTTTAGAAAAACCAACAATAGAAGGGGTAGTACGAGAACCTTCAGCGTTGGCAATAACGGTCGGTTTACCGCCTTCCATAACGGCTACAACTGAGTTTGTAGTACCTAAGTCAATACCAATTGTTTTTGCCATAATTTTATCTCCTTCAACTTGAATTAACTAACATTAATCTATATAATTGTTATAACACCGATTGAAGCAAATCTTAAAAAAATAAACAAAAAATTAATATTTGGATAAACGAAATGATTAAGAGTATTCAGAAAACAGTTTTTAAGGCAATGCGTGAGTTGTCTTATTAAAAAGACGTTAAGACTATAAGACGCTAAGACGTTAAGTGCATTAATAAAGTGATTATTGGAGAAATTTGCAAAGACTAATTAATGATATGAACTTAACGTCCTATAGTCCTAACGTCTTAACGTCTTTTGAATGATATCCTCCCTTATCGTTTCCTGCATATATACAGGATTGTATTACTATTATTACTCATATACTGTATATATGCAATATAAAAATGAGAAAACTTTACATTTAATTAAAACTTTCGGACAAATCATAAAGAAAACGCGCGAAAAAAATACAAGCAAATCACAAACTTTACTTGCATATGAATACGAATTAGACTCGGGAAATCTATCTCGAATTGAAAACGGAAAGATCGATTCAAAGCTCACAATGCTCTGGCGAATCTCTGAGGCTCTCGGCGTTCCGCTTTCACAAATAATCAAGTCATTAGAAGACGAATTAGGTGAAGACTTTCATATTATTGACCAGTGACTTTAACTTTCTGCTGGGCACGCGGCTGTCTTTGTAACGTAATCTTCTCTTCCAGTCTTTTCTGTTTATAACCGTATCCCACATATATTGCCAGCCCCATTAGCATCCACAGCGGAAAATATATTGATGAAGTCGTCAATGATTTCATAGAATAAACCATTAATCCGCCGCAGGTAATTATCCCTAAAATCGGGAACAGCGGTGAAAACGGAACCTTAAATGGTCTTTCTCGATCCGGATCAGTTTTTCTCAATATAAGCACTGCAATACAAATAATTATAAATGAAGTAAATGTACCATAATTACAGAGTTCTGCTGATATATTCAAGTCCATAAAAAGTGCACAGACAATTACTACGATACCGGATATCCAGGTTAAAACATGCGGTGTTCTGAATTTTTTATGGATTAATCTCAAGGACTTCGGCAAAAATCTGTCGCGGCTCATTGCGTATAAAATTCTTGTTGTACCAAGTTGATAAATCAAAAGAACAGATGTGAGTGCGCACAGCGCCCCGATTGAGATAAGTCCTGCAAACCAATCTTTTCCGATAGCACGCATTGCATGGGCAATAGGAGCCTGAATATCAATATGCCCCGGAGCCACTGTACCTGTCAGTACAAGAGCAACGCAAACATAAAGTATCGTACAAATAACGAGTGTACCTAAAATAGCAATAGGCAAATCTCTTTGCGGATTTTCGGTTTCTTCTGCTGTTGTTGATATCGCGTCAAATCCGATATATGCAAAGAATATCAAAAACGCGCCCATAAATACGCCTTCAAACCCGCCCGGCATAAACGGTGACCAGTTCTCAGGTTTTACATAAAATGCTCCGACAATAATGAATGACAGTATTATAAACATATTGACACCCACCATTATACTTGCAACACGCGTTGATTCTTTAACACCTTTTATCAAAAGCAATGTTAAAACAAGCACAATTGCAATTGCCGGAAGATTTATTGCAACCGGAATTTTATCAAAAATAAACGGCATCTGACTATGCGGGTCAAGTCCGAATTTATCACAATATGCAAACATGTATCTGTAATCGTTTCTGAGCCACAATGGAAAATTAACAATAAAATCCGGCAAAATATGTCTGAAACCTTTTAAAAATTGTGTAAAATATCCTGTCCAAGCGCTTGCTACCGTGATATTACCTATGGCATACTCAAGCATCAAAATCCAGCCGACCATCCATGCCATAAATTCACCCATAGTAGCATAAGTGTATGTATAAACACTTCCTGCAACAGGTATCATCGCAGAGATTTCACTGTAACAAAGTGCTGAAAATACGCAGGCGATGACCGCTAAAATCATAGAGATTATAATAGCAGGACCGGCGCCGACACTTTCCGGTCCGCCCTGAATAGCTGTACCGATAATCGTAAAAATTCCTGTCCCGACAACGGCACCAATTCCAATAATGATTAAGTCAAAAACATTTAAGGTCTTTTTCAGTTCTGATTTTTTACTTGTCGCTATTAATTCATCGGGGCTTTTTTTAGATAAAGCGTTTGCCAGTATATTCTTATAATTCATTTATTTTATGAGTTCCTGTTGTTTATTATGTACAATTTCTTTGTGAATTTCGTTTTCGTTTGCGCGGTTGCGGGTAAATCCGTAGTAAAGATAAATCAGAGCGCCAATTCCGAGCCAAACAGGGAATAATAAAGCAGAACTTGATGCTGACTGTAATTTATAAATCATCAATCCGCCGCAGCAAATAATACCCAATGCAGGGAACCACGGTGAAAACGGTACTTTAAACGGTCTTGGACG
The DNA here is from genome assembly GCA_944322865.1 of Candidatus Gastranaerophilales bacterium. Classification (GTDB taxonomy): domain Bacteria; phylum Cyanobacteriota; class Vampirovibrionia; order Gastranaerophilales; family Gastranaerophilaceae; genus CALUVH01. Next base: position 9,814 of record CALUQJ010000030.1, on the reverse strand, counting down.
ATTTGGTTCTGTGTGTCTTAAAATGAGAACTGCAACACAAACAACTATGAATGATGTGAATGTTCCGAAGTTGCACAATTCAGCAGCCACATTCAAATCAAGTGTCAAAACACCGAGAATAGATAATAACCCTACAGTCCATGTCAATACATGCGGGGTTTTGTATTTCGGGTGAAGAGCCTGAAATCTTTTTGAAATAAAGTGATCACGACTCATTGCATACAAAATTCTTGTTGCAGCCATTTCCATAACGATTAATACAGATGTTAAGCCAGCAAGTGAACCAAGAGAAATCAAACCAGCTGCCCAGTTTTGGTGAGCCATCTTCATACAAAACGCCATTGGCGCTGCTAAAAATGCTGCCGGTACACTTCCGCTTGTATCCTGCATACCTGTAAGGATTAACGCAACAAGCACATAAACTATTGTTGTTGCAACAAGTGATCCGATAATCCCAATCGGCAAATCTTTTTGTGGATTTTTACATTCTTCAGCCGCAGTTGCAATAGCGTCAAATCCGATATATGCAAAGAAAATTATAAATGCACCTGCAAAAATACCTTCAAAACCGTGAGGCGCAAAAGGCGTCCAGTTTTCAGGTCTGACAAAAAACGCACCAACAAGTACAAATAATGCGATTACTGCAAGCTTTATAAATACCATAATTCCAGCCATTTTGGTAGAATCTTTAGTTCCTTTAACAAGTATCATTGTGCTCAAAAGCACCATAACAATAGCAGGGATATTTATACATACAGGCATGCCGAATAATGTCGGAATAACATCATGTGGATTAATTCCGTTATCCGTTGCGGTTTTTATAGCAGTATTTACATCACTGACCAGCCATACAGGCGGATTAGCAAGCCATGACGGCAATACATTGGAAAATCCGCTCATAAACTGCACAAAGTGATTTGACCAGGCGCAGGCAACGGCAATAAAACCTATAGCATATTCAAGCATCAACACCCAGCCGACCATCCATGCTGCAAATTCACCAAGTGTGGCAAATGTATATATATACGCGCCGCCTGCAACCGGAATCATTGTTGCAAATTCCGTATAGCAAAGCGCTGAAAAAATACATGCAACGGCTGCAATAATCATTGAAAGCATCAAAGCAGGACCAGCACCAGGCTGATCAGCACTTCCCGCAGCTGCAATACCTACAATTGCGAAAATACCTGACCCGATAATAGCACCAATACCGAGGGTAATTAAATCAATTGCGCCAAGCGTTTTTTCTAATCCGGCATTTTTTGCTTCTGCAAGCATGTCATCCGGAGCTTTGATTTTGGTAATTTTTTTCAAAAAGTTTCTTGTAAATGTTGCACGATTAAATTTTACTGCCATTTATATTTCCTTTATTTTTTATTTACAAAGAGGGAACCCGAGTTCTTCTCTTTGCGCTACATACAATTTTGCAACAGCTGACGCCATTGTTCTGACGCGGTTTATAAAGTTAATTCTTTCGTCTTTGCTGATAACACCTCTTGCATCAAGCAGATTAAAGGTGTGGGAGCATTTTAAAACATAGTCATAAGCCGGCAATACAAGTTTAGCATCAACACAATTGTCAACTTCTTTTTGATAAAGGTCAAACATTGTGAATAAAGCTTTTGCATCGCTGACTTCAAAGTTATATTTTGATTGTTCAATTTCATTTTGCAGATAGATATCTCCATATTTTAGGGTATCGTTCCACATAATATCATAGACTGATTCTTTGTTTTGCAGGTACATAGCGATTCTTTCAAGTCCATAGGTCAATTCAAGAGCAACAGGCTTAACTTCCAAACCGCCGACCTGCTGAAAATATGTAAATTGAGTAATTTCCATACCGTCAAGCCAAACTTCCCAGCCGACGCCTGCCGCACCGAGAGTTGGAGATTCCCAGTTATCTTCAACAAATCTTACATCGTGCTCTTTAAGATCAATCCCCATTGCTTCAAGACTTCTTAAGTAGAGTTCCTGAGCGTTGTCCGGCGATGGTTTTAATATAACCTGAAACTGATAATAATGCCCTAATCTGTTAGGATTTTCTCCGTATCTTGCATCGGTCGGACGTCTGCAAGGTTCAATCATTGCCGTATTCCATGGTTCAGGTCCCAGCGCACGTAAAAACGTCGCAGGATTCATAGTTGAAGCCCCTTTTTCTATATCATAAGGCTGTTGAATAATACATCCGTAATCAGACCAGAACTTTTGTAAATTAAAAACTAATTCTTGAAAATTTAAAGCCATAACCTCTTTATCCAAATATTGTATTGTGTACACTTGTTTGTTTATCCTATTACCAACACAGCATAAATGCAAGGTAATAATAAAAAATGTTACAGAGAAGATTATACAATTAGGCAACATGAGGAATTTGCATTCCCTTAACAAGAGTAGGCTTTTCCTACTCTTGTCCGCTCGCAATGTCTATTTAAACCAATCCTCCTGACCACGGTTGATATGTTGGATATATCGGCTTCTCATACGGTTTTAGTGAATTATATAAGTCCTCCTGATTGAAGAAATTCCAGTTTGATTTGAACTGACCGATTAAATTTTCAAGAGTTTTCTTGATTGCCGCAACCCCTTGACCTTTGCTTTTGCCATTCGCTGCTGGCTGTTGTTCAGTTGTCGGATTTTCATCTTGTCCATGCTGGCTTATTGCTGCCGCTCCTCCTGCGCCTCCAGCACCGGAAAGATTATCATATGCAGCCTGCAATTTTTCCAATACTTCAGGATCGGTTTCATTTTCAGTTGATTTTACTGTGTCATCAAGCAATTGCTGCATTTTTTCAGGATCGTTTACAGCTTCTTCTGCTTCTTTTTTCGCTGCAAGTTCAAGTTCAGAAGGCAATAATTTTCTAGCTAAAGTATCTGCCCCCCAGGCGCCTATTAGACCGCCGACCAATCCGACAATTGCTCCGACAGCAGTTCCTGCTATTGGTACGACTGATCCGACTGCTGCCCCCAGTGCCATACTGCCTAAGGCATATCCTGCAACGCCTGCGCCTGCTATTGCCGTTGATTTTACCAATTGTTTCGTTCCTTTAGCAGCACCAAGCTGTTTGTATGTCTGATAAACTGTTGGCGCTTCAAGTGCTAATGCCACTACCGCTGTTGCTGGTGTTCCTTTTAATGCTTTGGGTAAAAATTTTGCGTATCCACCTTTAACAGCAGAAGTTTTTACTGCTATATTTGCTTTTGTTAGCCCTGTTTTGTTCTTAGCCCATTGTAGTGCTTTTCCTACTTTTGTTGTCGGTGCCATAGTACTACCTGCTGTTGCTGTTCCTTTCGCTACAGCTAATTTTGCTTCTGCTAGCGCCTGATTTATTTCTTTTTGTTTCTTAAGTAAATCCTGACCTTTTAATCCTTTTGAATCTTTTATTAACTGCCTCATCTTGTCATATTCCGCACTAATAGCCTGCTGACGATTGTATTTTGCAAGTTTGGAAGGTGAAAGTTTTGCCTGCTCTGCGGCACTTAGTGTTTTGGCTGGTTGGTATCGCGCTTCAAGATCCGCTATATATAAATTTCTGTAATTATTCAGGTAACTTTCTTTTATATTAGCCCCTTTTAATTGCTTAGCATTATTAAATCCGTTCTGAACATTCTGCCAGCCGGTTTTATAGTCCTTTTTGTTATCGAGAAGCCACTTTCCGCCTTTAAACATGCTATAGCCGCCTGCTACAACACCAGCGCCTATTGCCGCATCTTTAAATGAATAACCGTTATCTGGCACTTTTTTGTTGTATTTTACAAGTGTGTAGGCATCCGTATAATTTGTCTTAGCATCAACAGATGATGTCATAATCCATCCCCTTAAATTATTTCCCCGTATTTATATAAAAAATTAACACTTCTGCAAATTGATTTTTTTTACAGAAGTGTTAAGAAATATTACACGTTAGCCGTTTAAATCAAGCTTTTGCTGCCCATAGAGTGCGTTGTACATTTGCTGTAATTGTTCCGATGTCATCTGAGAATTAAATGCCGGAGGGGTCGTGAATGGATTTGTAGCTTCGGTATTCAAACTGTCAAGAAGTTGTTGTGAACTAAGCGCTGCTAATTGGTTTTTCTGGCTTTTTTCCATTAATTCAAGCATTTTTTGTTCCTGCGCAAGTTTCTTGTCAGTATAAGATTTTCCGACGATTTTGCCAGTAATATAATCACCGGCTAACCAACCAATAATGCTGCCTAATCCAGGAACAAGTGCTGTTCCGATAGCGGCACCAAGTGATGCACCTGCCAGACGTGCAGTTGATTTACCGGTTTCAACAGCACCAGAAACAGCACCGTCTTCAACAGTTGCCTTTACTATATTTGGTATTTCAAAACCGGCCAGCAGACCGTATCCGAGCAACGGACCTCTTGATTTTGTTACATTCCAGAGTGCTTTTGCTTTACCCGTGAAACCTTTTGCACCTTGCCATGCTGTTTTTAAGTCACCCGGAAAATCTGTTACAAGTTTTTTCATGTCTTTAAAAAACGGTGTTCCGCCGGTTTTCTTTTCTGCGCGGACAAATGCGTCACCTATTTGTTTGCCAAATTTTGTAAATCTGGTTCCGCCCTTCATTTTTGCCAATCGACCTGAGGCTTTGAGTGAATTTGACAACACCTTTTGAAATTTGGTGTCAAAAATAAGACGCCCGACTGAACTTGCTACTCTTGCTATTGCGACCATAGAGTACCTACCTTCATAAATTTTACATGTATAACTAACCTTATTTATATAAAGTTTTTTTGTAAGTAGAAATTGCGCGGCAGTTAACATTTCTTAATGATTTTGTTGTTTACTTTTTAATTACAGCGCGATATAATGCAAGGAAACAGGAAGTGAGGCGTATAAATGAGAACAATAACACTGATAAACGGCGATGGTATAGGACCGGAGATTTCAAAATCCGTTGTTGAAATAATTGCAGCAAGCGGTTTGGAGATAAACTGGGATTTGCAAACAGCAGGCGCAGATGTTGCAGATAAAGAAGGAACACCGCTGCCTGAAAGAGTTTTAGAATCTGTTAAGCGCAATAAAATTGCCTTAAAAGCTCCTGTTACAACCCCTATTGGAAAAGGATTCAGGTCTGTCAATGTTCAACTTAGAAAAAGTTTGGATTTGTATGCTAATTTAAGACCTTGTAAAAACCTGCCTAATGTAAAAACACGTTTTGACAATGTAGATATTGTTGTTGTCCGTGAAAATACAGAAGATTTGTATGCGGGAATAGAACGCCAAATTGATGAAGATAGTGCGGAAAGCATCAAAATTATTACTCGCAATGCAAGTGAGAGAATTTGCCGGTTTGCATTTGATTATGCTGTTAAAAACGGACGCAAAGAAGTTTGTTGTGTGACTAAAGCCAATATAATGAAACTTTCCGACGGATTATTTTTAGATACCTACAGAAATGTTGCAAATGATTATCCGCAAATCAAACAGCGTGAGATTTTAGTTGATAACTTATGCATGCAGCTTGTTCAAAATCCCACCCAATTTGATGTTTTAGTCCTTCCAAATCTTTACGGGGATATTGTATCTGATTTGTGTGCCGGATTAATAGGCGGGCTTGGCGTTGCGCAGGGGGCAAATATAGGGAAAGAATATGCGGTATTTGAACCTGTGCATGGTTCTGCTCCTGATATTAAAGGTCAAAATAAAGCTAACCCGACAGCTCTGCTACTCTCAGCAATAGAAATGCTCAGATACATTGATGAAAAAGGTTATGCACAAAAAATCGAAAATGCACTTTTTAAAACGCTTACAGACGGAATATTTACTGCTGACTTAGGCGGATCAGCAAGTACAACTGAATTTACAAAAGCGGTCATTGAAAGACTTTAAACTCTACTCGCTTAAGCCTAAATCGCGTAAAAGTCTTTTGTTATCAGCGAGATGAGCAAGTTTTACATCTTCAAACGGATCTATCATGCCGTTTTCAATTAAACCATTTACAATATCATTATGAGAGATATTTTCAGGATCAGAAAGAACAAGTTTTGTAAAGTGTTTAACATCACATTTTCTTTCGTACATTCTTACCGCCTGGCGGGTTAAATTATCCAGAAAACTACGCTGACCGCATTCTAAAGGATTTGTCATGCCTGTCTGATATTGTTTTTGCTCTTTATTCAATTTTTGCGTTAACTTTTTAAATATCATGCACATACCCTCGATTTTATTATACATATAATGCAGAATTTTGCTATCAATCCATAGATTTATATTTATGGATACTATAAGCTTGATTATAACTTGTATTTGGAATAAAATAAAACTACAAATTAAGAAAAGAGGTTTTATTATGCTTGATATCAGATTAATTAGAGAAAATCCTGAAAAAATCAATGAATTGCTTAAACGCCGCAATCCTGATTTATCAATAGATGAAGTTATTGAAATAGATGTAGAACGTAGAAAAATTCAAACTCAGGCTGATGAATTACGCGCCAGAAGAAAAACAGAATCCCAAAAAATCGGTGAATTAAAGAAAAAAGGCGAAAATACGGATTCTATACAGGAAGATGTTCGGAAATTAGGTGATGAAATTAAATCACTGGAAGAAAAGCAAACGGAATTAGATGCAAAACAAAAAGATTTATTACTTCATATCCCGAATATTCCTGATGAAACCACTCCGATAGGCGCATCTGAAGATGATAATGTGGAAGTTTATAAGTGGGGTGAACCGCGTAAATTCGACTTTGAATTTAAACCTCACTGGGATATTTGCGAAGCTAAAAACCTTGTTGATTTTGAACGCGGGGTAAAATTATCCCAGAGCCGTTTTACTTTATACCGCGGCAAGGGGGCAAAATTAGAACGTGCAATTATCAATTTCTTTTTAGATGTACATACAGGTGAACAGGGGTATGAAGAAATTTTACCTCCGTTTATGGCAAACGCTGCAACAATGACCGGAACAGGACAGCTCCCTAAATTTGCTGAGGATATGTACAAATGTGTTGATGAAGATTTATATTTAATCCCTACAGCTGAAGTTCCTGTTACCAACATTTACGCAGGAGAAATTCTGTCAGAAGATCAACTTCCTATGTATATGACTGCTTATACACCATGTTTCCGCCGTGAAGCCGGCTCTGCCGGAAAAGATACACGCGGCTTAATAAGAGTTCATCAATTTAACAAAGTAGAATTGGTTAAACTCTGCACGCCGCAAACAAGTAAAGAAGAACACGAAAAATTAACAGAAGATGCTGAAAAAATGCTGCAACTTCTGGAACTTCCTTACAGACGTGAAGCTCTTTGTTCTGCTGATATCGGATTTTCTGCAAATAAATGCTGGGATTTAGAGGTCTGGATGCCTTCATATGGAACATATAAAGAAATTTCAAGCTGTTCAAATTACGGCGACTATCAGGCACGACGTGCAAATATACGTTACCGCGACAAAGAAACCGGCAAAACACAATTTGTTCACACAATAAACGGCTCTGGACTGGCTGTGGGCAGAACTTTTGCCGCTATTATTGAAAATTATCAGCAGGCGGACGGCTCTGTTATTATTCCGGAAGTCCTTAGAAAATATACCGGATTTGACAAGATATAAATAATTAAATTCATACAAAAAGCCAACGCTATCAGGCGTTGGCTTTTTTAATTAGTTTAAGAGCGTGATGGAAAATGGCGTTTTGTATATTTCTATACTCTGCCATACACATCTTCATAGCGTACTATATCATCTTCTGATATATAATCGCCTTTTTGTACTTCAATTATTTTAAGTTCTTCATCATAAGGGTTTTGAAGTGAGTGTTTTGCGCCAAGTGGTATATCTATACTACCGCCTGCCGGAATCTCATGTTTTTGGTCATTCAGAATTACAAGCGCTTTACCTTCAAGTACAACCCAGTGTTCTGATCTATGAGCATGAGATTGCAGAGATAATTTTTGATGAGGAAGTACGCAAATAGTTTTGGTTAAATATCCTTCGCCGCCATTCATGCAAGTATAATATCCCCATGGGCGGAAAACAGTTTTGTGTAATTTAACAGTATCACTTTCCATATTTTTGAGTTTTTCATACAGTTTTTTTACATCCTGGGAAGAACTTTTTTTGCAAGCCATAATTGCATCTTCGGTTTCAACGAGAATTAAATCTTCAAGACCGGCTGCTGCAACAAGTTCTTTTTGTGAAAAAATCAACGAATTTTTTACATCGTATGTAACAACATTGCCGATTAAAACATTACCTTCTGTGTTTTTTTCTTTAACATCATAAATAGCCTGCCAGGAGCCTAAATCGTTCCAGTCGGATTGGAGCGGAACCAGTGCAATACGTTTTGATTTTTCCATTATTGCATAATCAATTGAAATAGAAGGCATTTCTTCGTATACTGAATATTTAATTTTGTTTTCTTTTGAGTAATCCAAATCTTTCAGTGCAGCAAATATTTCGGGCGCATAGGTTTTAAATTCATTCATAAATGTAGATATTTTGCCCATAAAAATACCGCCATTCCAATAATAGTTACTGCTTAGCAGATATTTTTCCGCAGTTTTGATATCCGGCTTTTCAACAAAACATTCGACCTCATATCCGGTATCGAGCGGCTGTGCTGTCTTAATATATCCGTAACCTGTTTCAGGATAAGTAGGTTGGATACCGAAAGTTACAATATATCCCTGTTGCGTAAGCGGTGCTGCTGTTTCTACTGTTTTTTGAAAAGCTTCTGTATTTTTTATTAAGTGGTCAGATGGCACAATCAGCACAATATCGTCTTCATCTTGCTTTTGGACAAAATATTCAAGCGCACATGCAATAGCAGGCGCAGTGTTTTTGCTTAACGGTTCAGCAAGAACAATGCCGGATTTATCAATTGAATTTAATTGGAGTCTGATGTCTGTAAAATGTTTTATATTGGTAATCGTCAGTATATTTTCCGGCTCTGCAAATTGCTGCAAGCGCAAAAATGTTTGTTGCAAAAGACTGGCTTCTTTGTCTATTGAAAGAAGCTGTTTAGGATACATATCACGTGACAAAGGCCATAATCTGCTGCCTGATCCGCCTGCTAATATTATACATTTCATACCTGTTCTCCTGTAATAATTAATCTTTTAATATCATCCCCATAAATTCACCTTCATTGTGTGAGTGTACTTTAAAATACTTATAAAGTTTTTAGTCATCTGTCTTTCCCCTTATAACTTTTGCTAACAAACATTTCAGCGTTTTTATTGCCTCAAATCTTTGTTTCTCCAATATAGAATTGATATGTGCCCAATTCTGGTCTGCAAATGTTGTACTGTAGTTTTGGCTTTTCCCGCTAAAAATAAATCCATTTGTAATATCAAAAGTTGTCTTCAATGTTTCGAATCTCTTATCTTCATTTTTGTCTTTTGATAATGCAATGAAAGCCTTGTTATATATTAAAGTCACACAGACGCCATAATAATTGTCAGTAATTATGTATTTAGCCTGAATGAAAGCCTTAATCAAATCATTTACTGATAAATGTGAGATGTCGCATACTTCTAATTTGTATTGTTTTGATATATCTTCGCAAAGTTTACTACAAGCTGTACTTTCTTCAGCGAAAAATGAAACGATTTTATTATCTAAATTATAGTATGAATTACCAGCAAGTTCATTAAGTTTATTCTTATCTAATAAGAATAAAGGCTGGATATTCAAATTCCCGATAGCCTGTTTTTTATCCATTTTGGGAAATAATTCTCCGGACTCTGTCATAAAACATGCTGCTAATTTAGCAGACTGTTGGGAATTGTTGAACTTTGGCATCAATTTGAGATATCTATTAACAAATAATTCAACAAAATTTAGTTTCTCTTCTTTTT
>CALUQJ010000029.1 GCA_944322865.1 Candidatus Gastranaerophilales bacterium | reverse complement strand
ACATAACGCGGAAAAACAAGATTTTCCGGTGCGTCCAAACGACACACCCTACTGATTATTCTATACTTCCTCGGTAACTTGTCTTTCATATTCCCATTATACACTATCGCCTCAAAAATTTCAAGTCCTCTTTTTAATGTAACTGTTCACGCTAAATGCCTGGTTACAAATAGCATTTACTTTCTTGACCGGTTACTCCGGCGTACAGTTCAACGTATTGTTTAGCAGGGCTTGAATCTATTTTTGTTAAAAGCACTTCTTCTATCTGGAAAAATCCTACATCGCCGGACATTTCAATATCAATCCTTATCGGTTTTCTTTCTCCGTGGTGTATCCCTATACGATTAATTGCGTTTGCTGAATATTTATGGATATCTCCGACTTTAGGTGTTGTATTTATGGCAAGAGGTATTCTTGCACGACCTTTTGTCATATCGCAGCCGTCTGCAATTAACAAAATTCCGGCTTCTATAGAATGTATTTTTTTCGATGACATGTGCCCGATTATTGCTTCTATAGCAAGTGCTCTTATTATAACTCTTCTATGCAAATCTTCAGGAAAAATATGCATCAAGGCTCTTTCTATTATTGATTTAGCAAAAATAACAGACATATCTTCATGTCCCTGACGTCCGATTGTCATTCCTAAATCGTGCATCATGCCGGCAAGTATCACCGCGCACATGCTATCCTCAAAGGTACCTATCTCTTCTTTTTCTAAAGATGTTTGAATATTTGCTTCGTGCAGCAGATTAAGCATTTTTATTGAGTTACTGACAACCTGACGCATATGCACAGGTCCGTGATCGTTATATCCAAGGCGTTTGATTGAAACATTGTTCGCATACTCCTGCATCTCCTGCAATTCTTCATCTGCAAACAGGTAATTAACCAGTTCCAGGCATACAGGATTGTTCTTTAGTCTTGATAATATTTTTGTTTCTATTGCAACTTCTTTAACTGATTTCATTTTTGCTCCGTTTTATACTAAATAATCTCTAATAATATAATACCCCGAAAAATTTTTACTCAAACATGCCGGCGCATTTTTCACCGCAAAAAATACATCTGCCATTATCAAGATTATATTCTCCAAGTCCATAGCCGACTCTTTTTATAACCGGTTTACCGCAGTTTTTGCAGTATGTCGCAGCGGTTTCGGCAACTGAAGAATTTCCAATATAAACATAATTCAGCCCCGCGGCTTTTGCTATATTATATGCATTCAAAAGGGTTTTGTAATCAGTTGCTTTTCTGTCTGTAAATTTATAATTCGGAAAGAATGCGCTAAAATGCAGCGGAACATCTTCTCCGAGATTATCTAAAATCCACCTGCATTCTGATTGAATTTCTTCATCAGATGTGTTTTCCCCTTCAATTAAAAGTGTTGTCAATTCAAGCCAGCAATCCGTATGATTTTTGACATATTTAATTGTGTCAAGTACCGGTTGAAGATGTGCCAGACAGTTTTTGCGGTAAAACTTTTCACTGAACGCTTTCAGATCAATATTTGCGGCGTCCATATATTTAAAAAATTCTTTAGCGGGTTCCGGATTAATGTATCCTGATGTTACGGCAACGGTTTTAATCCCGTTTTTGCGGCAAAGTTTGGCGGTATCTATTGCATATTCAAAAAATGCTACTGGGTCGTTATATGTAAAAGCAACACTTTTGCAGTTATGCTCTTTGGCAACAGCGATAATGTCGGCGGGAGATGTCGGGTTAAGCATTTTAGCATCAGCTTTGCCGCGTGATATATGCCAGTTCTGACAAAAACGGCAGCCCATAATACAGCCGAGTGTTCCAAATGATAAAACAGTACTGTTCGGATAAAAATGAAAAAGCGGCTTTTTTTCTATCGGATCTATTGCAAGCCCTGTATTATAGCCGTAAGAGGTCAGTACAATTTGTCCGTTAATATTTTTTCTTATGTGACAAAATCCTTCCTGTCCCTCTTGCAAAATACAATTGCGCGGACATATTGTGCACTGAACTTTGTTATTTATTATTTTTTGAAAAGACATCTTATTTCTTAGAAGCCTCCAATTCTGCAAATTTTGCCGCCATGGTCGGATTATTCTTTGTAAGCCGTTTTATACTCAAGTCCTCTGCTTTTTTATTCGCAAGCCGGAGATGATCTTCTGATGACAACAATGCTGTCTTTGTTTTTTGCAAATGGTCAATTGTTTTATCTATTTCTTCAATTGCCTTTTGGAATTTTTCACTCGCAAGCCGGTAATCCCGTGAAAACTTGTCTTTAAATTCATTCATACTTGCTTCAAAATTAGAGATATCAATATTCTGGTTTCTTATAACAGCAAGTTCCTGTTGATATTGCAGGGAATTAAGTGCCGCATTGCGCAATAGTGTTATCATAGGAATAAAAAACTGTGGTCTTATCACATACATTTTAGAGTAGCGATGCGAAACATCCACAATACCCGAATTATACAATTCACTATCAGGCTCCAGAAGAGATACCAGCACTGCATATTCACACTTTTTCTCGTTGCGATCCTTATCAAGTTCCTTAAAGAAATCTTCATTCTTTTTCTTAGTGGATGTTGTATCGGCTTCGTTTTTCATCTCAAACATTATAGAGATAAATTCAGTCCCTTCAGGACCAAAATCTCTATAAATATAATCGCCTTTGCTGCCTGTTTTAATATCATTATCTTTTTCAAAATAAGAGTGTTGAAATGCGGTCGGTCTTAATCTGTTAAATTCAATTTCGCAATGCTGTTCAAGGCTTTCGCCTATCATTTTAGTTGATTGTTTTGCCTTTAAATCTTTGTAATAGGCAATTGTTTCATCTTTAGCTTTCAATTTTTCTTCGTACTGCTCGCGCAAAGATTGTTCTTTAAGTTCACTTTCTTTTTCATTAGTTTTTATTTGCCCGTTAAGTTCAATAATCTGTTTTTCTTTTTCCGTAAGTTCTTTATCTTTTGCGCTTAAAGCCTTTGTTACGGCAAGTTCTTTATCTTTTTCATAGGCTTCAATTTGTGACTTTAATTTTTCTATTTCCTTATCTTTTTTAGCGGTAGTTTCAGTAAGTTCAGATTTTTTAGCAAGTTGTTCGGTTTCTATATCTGATTTAAGTTTTGCGATTTCTGCATCTTTTTTGTTTAATTTTTCGTTAAATTCTTTTTCCGCCTCAAGTTTTGCAAGCTGAACTGCGCTTTCTTTGTCTGCTTCAAATTGCGTTTCTCTTGTCTGGATTTCTTTTGAAAATTCTTTATCTCTAACCTGTTTAACGATAGCCGCATAACCGGATTCATCAACCTGAAAAACTTCTCCGCACTTTGGACATTTTATTTCCTGCATAATCTTACTCCGTTAATTAATAAAAGATAATTATAGTTTAATTTTTAAACATAACGATACCTGATTAGACCTAATATGACCTAATAGTATATTATTTTTACCTGATTGTCAAGAAAAGCCAAATAGTAACACCCCCGATTAGCCAAAAAACTTATAGATAATTTTTGTATATCGTTTTTCAAACCCCTAAATTCTTTCTTTCATAAGAATAAATTCTCCATAAAAGTAACTTTTTTTTAACCCATGATTTAAGCTGTCGTTTAGGGCGGTTTAGCAGTTTCCTCAGTTTCCTTTTGACCATAAGCGGTCCTCGTAATATTAAAGGGTATCGTAAATCCAGATACATCCTCTCGGATTTGCTATTATTCGCATCTCCAAAATGCAGCACCTGTTTTAAATAATACATATCCTCAGTCGTACGCAGGGTTACTATTATATCTAAAAGATTAAATGCGGTTTTGCCGTCAATTTCAACCGGAAAATACTTAAACAGTTTTCTATACTCATCCGCAAAATCCAAAATCCCCTGCTCAATTTCAGGATATAAATTCAACTTGAATAAATCATTCTTTGTCGGTAACTTATAAACAGGTTTACCGCTTTTAATATTCTCTAATGGTAATTCAGGAGCGCTTATCAACAATTCTGAAAGATTTATCTTGGAATTATCTTCGTAAGCCGCAATTTTATTTACAAAAGTTTTATATTTAAACTCACTATTCTCACAAATTGCAAAACTGAATAAGCCTAAGATAACTTTATCTTTTAATAAATTATTCAAAAATGCCTGCGAACTAAAAGAAATTGTTGTCATATCTACCGTTGCAATTCGGGAATTTTCTATATGTTGTTCTTTCAAGTATTGTTTATACTCTTGCAGATTGTTTTCTGCACATTTTTGCAATAGCGGAATATTCTTTCTGAAAATCCTTTCTGCTTCCTCAAATGTTTCAGGTATATTATAAAAATCAGGACATATATCTTTATTCAATTCAAAAATAGTTTTTAAGTATGAAAATTTGTTTCTGTAATCAAGAAAGCATTTCATATTTAATATTCTTGGAGCATATATATAGTGATTTTCTAAAGCATTATCTCCTGCAAGAATTTTGTATATTTTTTGTAAGACATATCCGTCCCTGGATACAAATAACAAATTATTAATGTTATTAAGTTTGCATTGTTCAATAATATATTGCACATACCCGACAGCAAACGGGCCGCCCAAATTATAACCCAAATTATACCAGTAACTTTTTTCTTTTGTCGTAAGTGCATTTTTGGCGGTAAGTGCTGTAATCACACTATAATCAAGTGAAGCATTTTCGTTTAATAACTTTTGATACCTTTTTCCGTTGGATGTTTTAAAGAATTTATCTATGTATTTTTCAAGAAACAGCGCTTTATAACCTGAATCTATTGCCGCAAAATAATCACTCTGCAAATTGTCACCGATATGCAATATTTTATCCGGTGTTGTATTTAATTCTTTTACAACTTCTTCAAATAAATGCTTGGAGCCCTTGCATTTCCCATATTCTCCTGAAACAAAAATTTTCTTTATATTTTTAAACCCGTTTTTATTGAGGACTTCAGCTAAAAAAGTTGCCGGTAAATACATGTCAGATATTGCAATAATTGTTTTTCCGCTCGAAACCGCCTTATCATAAAAATATTTAATAAAAGGATTAGGACTTAGAATATGTTTTTCCAACTCCATTTCAATATTCTTTAAATGTGTGTATTGCGGGCAAATGTTGTCATAAATATCATGGATATTTATATCTTCCTGCTGTTGCCGATGAATATATCTTGCGCGTTTTTCAGCTAAAATACGTTCCTGCATAAATCCTTTCAGGCTGTATTTTCCCTCGATATGACGAAAAAGATCACAAGGGGCTAGATAAGGTCTGATTAAAAGAGTATCAAATATATCAAAACTTATAACATTAACTTTTGCAACTAGATTATTAAATCTTTTTATTTCTTTTTCATACATATATTTGGTATCCCGAAAGTGCAAAAATATTTTATGTTAAAACATTGAATTTGTAAATAGGGTTTATAATAAATAGCTATTTAGTCTTTAAGTGAATAATCACACGTAGATAGGCAGAAATTAATAAGTGTAATATCATTGAATAAATAAAGAGGATAAAACATGGCATTAAAAAATGAGTTTTCAAAAGATAAACCGCTTCTTACAACAAGCGTAGTAGCCAATATGCTCGGGATTACACCTGATAGACTAAGAACTTATGATGCCGAAAAATTGATAAAAACCCATAGAATAAAAACCGGCGAAGTGCAAAAAAGATTATATAGCCAGTATGATGTTGAATGGCTGCAAGGGTTACGCATACTTGTAAAAACGCATAAAATGAGTATATCTTCAATAAAATTTCTTTTACAAGTATTGTACAAAAATCCTGAACTCAAACTTCCGTCAAATGAAATAGGAGAAGTGCTGGTTGAGATGATGCAAAATCCGAATTTTAAAGCAGTAGTTAAAAATTTTTGACCCACAGAAGCTATGAGCGCACTAATTGCAGGAGATTTAGCATCAAAAAAGAGCGCCAATGCGCTCTATAATTATATTTGGTGGAGACGGTGGGAATTGCACCCACGTCCAAAATGGATTCCCATAAACGTCTACGTGTGTAGATATTTATTCGCTCAATTAACTCAGGAAATATCACAACCCTTATGAGTTAATCCAAGGTTTTATTTCAGGGAAACTCTAAACCCCTGACGGTTTTCTTGATACGTCTACCGTCATCAACGTACTGCCGCTTGCATAATTGACCCGTATAACCGGCAAGCTGGGCTATATGAGTAGCTATTCATCGGAAAGACTTACGCTGCTAAAGCATATGCTCTAGAGAAGTCTGCTTCGATTACATTGTTTTTAGCATTTAATTTGGTTTGCTCGTTGATAACCGTGAACAGCGCACGGACACGCAATCTATGACAACCAATCATCCTGTCAAATCTAAAACGTCCCCACGTTCGCTTTGTAAAAACTAACGTGAATTTGCTATTTGCTAGTTTTCAATGTGCTTAATTCCATTATAACTCATTATTTTTAAATTTCAACCCCCTCAAGCAAGTTCATAACACTAAAATTAACATTTAATGTATCTGAAATACGCATTTTGAACAGTGGGCTTTCGGTTCTACGACCAGATTGTCCTCTAAATCGTACATCTGTACAATTCGTGTCACAAGCGGAGCTCCGCATTTAGGACATTTCAGACCGCCTGAACCTTTTAATATCAATTCTTTTAAGCTTTCTATTATTTGCGGTGATACTAAATCCGTACTTATATCTTTTTCATAAACCCTTATTTCTTCAGGATGACAACGCAAACCTTTCGCCAGATTTTGACGCACTGTGACCGCTAAAAACAATTCCTTGCCGGCTTCTATCTCCTCAATTGTGTTTAAATCAAGGTTAGAACGTTTTGCAAGCCCTGACGGCGACAATCCCAGTTTATCTCTTCTTTTTTGAACAAATTGTGCTAATGTTTCCATAACTAAATTATAAGCAAAAAGTCCCCTTTATTCAAGAGGACTTTTTTATATTCATTCCTGTGTTTATTTTTCAGGGTTTGCTAATACCATTTTGGCTTCTGACCATGAGTATGAATCTTCATAACCACTGTCAGTAAACAAGTTTTCATAGAAACTTATACCTTCATCAGTACTTTTTTCTAAGTAGCCAATCGGGGTTAAATTCATATTTGCATCATATTCAGAGATAAGATTTTCGCCGTTTTGCATGTTAGTTGAACAAACTTTTGCAACTTCCTGCCATTCAATAGGGCTGCTTGGTTTTACACCGACAACAGGAGCTTTTGAAACTTCACCTGCAACACCGCGTCCATAATCTACAGAGTATTCAATACGGTTGTATTTTACTTGAGGGTTGTTTGGATCTTCTGAATAATCCTGTGCTCTGTCGATAAACACCATTTTTTCTTCTGAAGAGGCTTTGCCGTCAAATACTAAATCGTGTGCTGTTGAATTCCATTGATCATAAGCGGTAATTCTGACAGGGATTTTGCCTTCACCTTCAAAATCAAAACCTAAATTCTGTCCGTGTGCAACGAGAGAATCTGCAACTTCTGATTTGTAATTAGGTTTTAAGAAGGTTGTATCACCTGGTAAAACAATAGTAATAGTATCACGTACAGTATCTCCAGGAATAGGTTTTTCTATAATTATTGTATCAGGCTTAACAGGATACGGGCGAAGATTAACGTTTACATCTGTGTAAGATTCGTGATTAATGTCAATATCAGGCTCGCCATCATCACAGCTTACAGCCATAGAGCCTGCACTCAATAATGCCAGCATACCTAATGCCATATTGCGTAAAGCTTTTGCGCCGTCTTTTGATATCACAACATTTTGCTGCGGTAAGTTTGGCTGACTTGTTTTAGCAGGTAAATTATTTTCTGGTTTTGAAACCGGTTTACTGCCTGTAAAATTTACGCTATTTAATTTTTCAATCATTTTATTCTAAACCTCCAATTATTAGTATGCAATTTAAAAGTCGAAAATTTATAAATTTGCTAGCTGTCAGAATTAAATTATAACACAAATCCTAAAAAGCTTGCAATAATAGGCTTTTTCAACAAAAATCGCCTTTACAAAAATTAATACAATTTTCATAAAGACGATTTTTCGGCTATATTTTAGTGTAAAAAATTATTTTTCAGGGTTGCTTCTGTACATTTTTGCTTCAGACCATGCGTAAGAGTCTACGTAACCGCTAGGGCTGATCAAGTTTTCGTAGAAACTTACGTCAGGGTCACCTTTTTCAAATGAACCGGTGTTGACTAAGTTACCGTTTTCATCATATACAGAACGTTGAATAAATCCGTTGCGTAAATTTGTCAGGCAGACTTTTCCTGTTGGAATCCAGTCATTTTTGCTGTTCGGTTTAGAACCCGGATAACGTGAGTCGAAGTATTCAAACGTTACGCCTTTGCCATAGTCAACTGAAAATTCAGCTTTGCTGTAATTAAGAGTAGGGTTTTTAGAATCTTTTGAGTAATCCAGTTTTCTGTCAAGGAATACCATTGTTTCGTAAGAAGATGCTTTGCCGTCGAATACTAGGTCGTGGTCAACTGAATTCCACTGGTCAAATGCGTGAATACGAGTAGGAATTTTCCCGTCGCCGTCCATATCAAGACCGAGGTTATGACCGTGTTGAATAAGTGAATCTGCAACTTCTGATTCATAATCCGGTTTTACATAGACAATTTCACCCGGAATTTCAACTTTAATAGTATCGCGGATAGTATCACCCGGCAAATAAACAGGTACTTGTTGAATTATTGTATCAGTTTGATAAATAGTATCTCCCGGAAGATATATTGGTCTATCTTGAAAAACGGTATCTGTTTTAAAGATTGTATCTCTAACAATTTCCGGTACAGTAACAATGAATGTATCCGGATCCTGCGGGATAGGATGATAATCCACATTTACAACCAAACTGTCTTTGTGATCAATATCTATATCCGGGACAAAACCCTTTTCGCAACTTGTTAAAGATGGTGCAGCCGCAGCAGTACCTAATAATGCAAGAACACCCATTGCATAGTTACGCAAAGCTTTTGCGCCGTCTTTTGAAACAACCACAACCTGTTTTGGCTGTTCTGGTTTATTTTCTTTTTCCGGTTTTTGAGCAGGCAGATTTTTTGCTGCTTTGCCGGTAAATTGTACTCCATTTAATTTGTCGATCATGAAAACCTCCTAAATTTTTCTACACTTTCACGTTATGTACTGCATGTAAATCAGCTGATAGTTTTAAATTGCCATAATTTTTAAAAAAAGTTTTAGCCTGAAACCAAAAAGCCCGCTATTTCGGCATTTGATATGATTATTTTTATGTTTACAAAAATTTACAATGAATTTAAAAAAATATTAGGGCATCCCTTATAAAAAAGTGAAAAAATATGCCATTTTTGTGTAAAATTTCGTATCGCGGAAACGCTTGCGGCACATGGGTTTTCACCGATCGGCTATCCACAGATCTGTGTACACAGATTTGTGTACACAAACTTGTGGACTTTTATTTTAAAAAAATATACGTTATACTGAATACGTAAGTTAAGACTCAAGCCCGCGGGAATAAAAACCCGCCTTATGTAAGATGGTAAAGTTGTTTGCTTACTAACTTCAGGAGATATTGTATCTTTTAGGCAGAAGTTCAGATCTCAAATGAAGTTTTCAAAATTTTTATTGTATAATATTAATATGAAAAAATTTTTAATATTATTACTGATTATTTTGTTAACATCAAATACGGGATTTAGCGAGGAATTATATCCACGCGGAACAGGCAAAAGTGAAACGAAAGAGACGCATCCTATATATTTCGGCTACATGGAAGATTACGCAAAAGAACTGCGTAAAGCCTTTGAAAATAAAAGGATGTTTGCTCTCTGTCACTGGGGAACTGCATATTATCTAACAGTAACGCGAGACGGTCAAATAAAAGATATGAGAATATCTGTATATCAGAATAAATATTTTGACCAAAAGGTTAAGGAAGTCATTATGTCTGTTAAGCCTTTACCTTTTAGAGAAGGTATGAATTTGCCTTATATGAGATTCTCTGTCTTTTTGGGATATGAAAATTTCGAAGATATACATTTCAGTATAGGAGCTGCTCCACATTCACCTGACAAGCGCTTTAGAATACAAATAACTCTGAAAAAATAGCTTGGGTCTTAACAGGTGTTAGATTACTTGCGAAAGCGACTGCTAAAAAGTAGTCGCTTTTGTAATACAAACATGAAAGGACAAATAAGAAATGAACGATTTATTCGTGATGGCTGATGAGTACAAAGAATTATGTGCTCAAGCTAATGGAATGTGTGACAACAGCGTGCCGGAAGGTGCAGATGCCGGTAATGGCTGGGTGAAAGTGGAACACAAATATGACCAAAACAGTAACTGCAAGGTTGTTTTATACAAAAAAGGAGAACAATATGCTGTATGCTTTGTAGGTACAGATACAAGGCACTGGGTTAAAGATTGGGGCGCAAATATTGCAATGGCGTTTAAAGGGAATAGTAGACAAATTGAACAAGCAAAAATATTTACTAAAGAATTAAAAGATAAATACAGTTTAAACAGTGATAACGCTGTTTCAATCGGTCATTCAGAAGGCGGAACAGAGGCTACACATGTGGGGCTTTATTTAGGTTTAAAAACATTTACATACAATGCGTTCGGTATTTCTAAAAAATATCTCAATGATGAAATAGATTATTCAGACTGGGTATTTAACTTCAGAGATAAAAATGATCCGGTTTCAAAATTAAGAGGAAATATTGGTACAACATATATATTAAAAGAAACTCAGGCTGATACCAGGTTTCCTTTTGGGACTAAAAAGGCTCATGGCATTGATAATATGCCAAGTTGCGTTGATGCTATTCCAATAGAAGATTACAAGAAAGAACACCGATGGTTTCTCGATCATCTTACAGATGCTGCTCTCACCGGTGAAAATGTTGATTTAATCGCTAAAGAAGGTATGTATGATCTGTTTGAACCTGCAATAATGGAAAGCTTATCTAAAGGAGAAATCTACAGAGAAAGAGATATAAAATCCGGAAGAATATGGGTAGCAGCATATACCCGTGATGATGGAACTCCGGTTGACGGATATTACAGACGCTTGCCAGAAAAAACAGCTTGAGGTATAATTTATGTATGAAAAAAATATTAATATTATTACTGATTATTTTAATAACGCCAAAGATTGGATTTAGCGAGGAACTGCTTCCAAAAGGAACCGGTAAAAGTGAAACCAAAGAGACACATCCTATATATTTCGGCTATATGGAAGACTACGCAAAAGAATTGCGTAAAGCCTTTGAAAATAAAAGGATGTTTGCTCTCTGTCACTGGGGAACTGCATATTATCTAACAGTAACGCGAGACGGTCAAATAAAAGATATGAGAATATCTGTATATCAGAATAAATATTTTGACCAAAAGGTTAAGGAAGTCATTATGTCTGTTAAACCTTTACCTTTTAGAGACGGCATGAATTTGGATTATATGATATTTTTTATCTATTTTGGGTATGAAAATTTTGAAGATATAAATGTTAGTATAGGAGCTTTTCCAAATACCCCTGATAAATGTTTTATGATAGATGTCACCCTGAAAAAATAGCTTGTGTCTTAACAAGTGTTAGACTTCTTGCCAAAGCGGCTGCTTTTTTAAAGCAGTCGCTTTGGCTGATACAATATACCCGTGATGATGGAACTCCGGTTGACGGATATTACAGACGCTTGCCAGAAAAAACAGCTTGAGGTATAATTTATGTATGAAAAGATTATTAATATTATTGCTAATTATATTACAGACATCAAATTTGGGATTTAGCGAGGAATTATATCCACGCGGAACAGGCAAAAGTGAAACGAAAGAGACGCATCCTATATATTTCGGCTACATGGAAGATTACGCAAAAGAACTGCGTAAAGCCTTTGAAAATAAAAGGATGTTTGCTCTCTGCCACTGGGGAATGTCTTATTATTTTACCGTAACGCGCGACGGTCAAATAAAAGATATGCGGGTATCTGTATATCAGAATGATTACTTTGATAAAAAGGTTAAAGAAATTATCTTATCTGTAAAGCCTTTACCTTTTAGAGAAGGTATGAATTTGCCTTATATGAGATTCTCTGTCTTTTTGGGATATGAAAATTTCGAAGATATACATTTCAGTATAGGAGCTGCTCCACGCTCACCTGACAATTGTTTCACAGTACATATCACTCTGAAAAAATAGCTTGTGTCTTAACAGGTTAGAAATAATTAGGAGCCGCTTGAAAAAGCGGCTCCTTGCTTCTTAATATCCTAATTTATTTATTTGCCAACTTTTCTCTTACAAGTGATTCGACCTGATTTAATATATCAGGATTTTCGTTTAAGAAATCACGGGCTTTGTCGCGTCCCTGACCGAGTTTCTCTTCGTTAAAGCTGAACCACGAACCTGCTTTTTTTACAATATCAAGATTTACAGCTACATCAAGAATATTACCGGTCTTACAGATACCTTTGCCGAAAATAATATCAAATTCGGCAGTTCTAAACGGAGGCGCTACTTTGTTCTTCACAACTCTAACTCTTACATGGTTGCCCACATCTCCGTCATCACCTTTCACGCCGTCTGTACGTTTGATTTCCATACGAACTGATGCGTAATATTTGAGCGCATTTCCGCCGGTTGTGGTTTCAGGATTACCGTACATTACACCGATTTTCATTCTTAACTGGTTAATAAATATAACCGTTGTATTGGTTTTTCCGATTATACCTGTTAATTTTCTCAATGCTTTACTCATCAATCGTGCCTGCAAGCCCATTTGCTGATCTTCCATTGATCCTTCTATTTCAGCTTTAGGCACAAGTGCTGCAACTGAATCCACAACAACCACATCAACTGCACCTGAGCGCACAAGTTCTTCGGTAATATCAAGCGCCTGTTCGCCGGTATCCGGTTGTGAAATAAGCAGATCGTCAACCTGAACGCCTAAATTCCTTGCATATTCAGGATCAAGAGCATGCTCAGCGTCTACAAACGCCGCTATTCCGCCGCGTTTTTGGCATTCTGCTACAATATGCTGGGCAAGGGTTGTTTTCCCTGAACTTTCTGGTCCGTATATTTCAATGATACGACCGCGTGGCACACCGCCTATTCCCAATGCAACATCCAGTGCAAGTGAGCCGGTTGGAATAGCTTCAACATTCACTGACGCTTTGTCACCCAGTTTCATAATTGAACCTTTTCCGAAATCTTTTTCAATTTTTTCGATAGCAAGTTTCAGTGCCTTGCTTCTCTCATCAGCAGGGCTTACTGTGTTTTCTGTTTCTTTATCTTTTACAGCCATTTCTAATTCCTTTTATATTATCTGACGGGTTATTTGTTATTCCCACATATGTTTATCTTTTTTTCTGTATAACCCCAAACCGACAGGCTTGTAGCAGTTTAAACTGTTTTTAAGCTGATAAATTTCTTTGTTAAGGTCAATAACCTTTTGGCGCAAAGTTTCATTATCGGTTTTGCAACGGATAAGTTCCACCACAACTTCATCCATGCCTTCAAGTTTTTCATCTATAACTTTAGAAATTTTGTCGCTGAGGTTTTGTTCCATTTCTTTCAGTGAATGCAAAATATTTTTTACAGCAGAAGGGTATTTTTCCTGAGTTGCAGGGTATTTTAACGCCTGTACTTTTCTGAGATTTTTAACTTCTTCATAAGAAAAATATGTTTGCCCTCTTTCATTTTTCTTTGGCAAAATAGATGCACGTTTGCAAAGTTCTAAAATTTCTCTGTTGTCCGCTTTCAGAATGTTTCTGACTTCCTGCGGTGTTAATGTTCTTTCTTTAAGGTTCTGTTCTAACATTATCTATACCCTCTAAATTTCCCCAACTCTATTTTATGTGATTAAAACTAAAAAGACAAATAATTTATACACTGTTGTAACATGACTTAATAATAAATAGCCTGATCGGGTAATAAAATGCCCTTTATCTATTTGATTTTCTTAACTAAAATTAACACGCCACTTGAAATTTTATATTTTTAATATTATTATATTTTCATACAACTAGCTAGAAAAGGAAATAACTATGTCAAAAAAATGTGAAATATGCGGAAAAGAAGCTCTTAAAGCTGCAAAATTAACTTTCTCTCATAAACAAATCGTAAAACGCCAGCAGCCAAACTTACAGGAAGTTAAAGCTGTTGTTAACGGGCAAACTAAAAAAATCAGAGTTTGCACATCTTGTTTAAGAGCAGGTAAAGTTACTAAAGCTTAAGTTGATTTTAAAATTAAAGTGTTGCGGCGAAGTTTTTTCAAAACTTCGCCGCTTCCTTTTACACCTACATAACTAGATATTAAAGTAAATTTGTCCTTCTCTTGTCATACGTTTTAACATGCTGTTATCACCGTATGGAGATGTCATATATTGATTTTGTGCTAAAGAAGGTTTGTCGTCCATAAAGTATTTTACATACAGTTCTTCGTAATGTCCAGGGTGTTTGCGAACTATTTCTTTTACTTCTGACTGTCCTTTGTAATCCATAAGATTAACAACCTTTATTGCAATATCAGAGGTTTCGCCGATAATTTTAAGAATTTCCGGTCCGTAACCCATATCAATAAATGCATTAATCAAAGTCGGAGCGTATTTAACAAGAGCTTTGATAGCTTCTTTTTTCTGGCTTGGTTCAAGTTGTCCGATGAGCGCAAATTTATTTGTTGTCGGGTCTTTGAATTTTTCTATATAAGCCTGAACCGCTGATTTAGTTTCCTTTTCCTCAATTAAACCGGTGCGCAAATCCTGTTCTGCGGTATATGCAGCGTAATCCTGGGCAACTTGATTAATATATTTCTGCTCAATTTTAGTTGTATAAGTTTTAATATCTTTTGCAAGCTGGCTGTCATAACTTTCTGAATTTGACGGTGCAGCTGAGGTTTCGTTTTTTAATCCTTCGCATCTGTCTAAATTAGAAATAGCGGTTTCTATTGCTTTTTCGTTGCCTGTTTCAAGCGTATATTTCATGGCATCTTTTTGTGCAGACTCATCATATTTGTAAATATTATCTGCGGCATGCTCAACAACACTGTCAAATTTAGACTGTGAAATCATTTTATGCATATCAGCTTGAACAGACGCATCACATTCAACTATATTGTCAGCTAAAATAGTATGAACTTCTTCCGCATCTTTATCATCTAATAAGTAAGCAGCTTTAAATGTAATTTCGCCGGCTTCTTTCTGCATTTCGACATCTAATTTTGAAGGAACTTCTGCAAGAGCTTTGGTAACATTAACATTTGCCATATTCCCATAGTCTTCCATTGACGGCAGTATAGCCTCTTTTGCCTTCATCAGATGTAAACTTTTTACACCATCAATATTAACTGCTTCTGACGCATTTTTTATTGATGAGTTTACCATTCTTTTTACATTTTCAACATCAGACATTCTGTTTCTGAGTTTATTGGCTGCTAAACCAATATCATCAACACCTGAGTTGTAGGCATTTTCACCTAATACAATGCCATTGTCAGGATTTACTATCTCTAATGCGTGCTTGTAATTCTCTGTAATTTTTTCTAATTTATTGTTATCTTTTGTTTTTTTAGCTTTTTGGATATCTGCATTCAAAGTATTCGCATATACCTTTTGAGTTTGCTCATTCATGGTATCTGCGTTCATTGCAGCATAACCTTGTGCTTCCTCTGTTTCGGCTACTGCATTTTGCTCTTTTTGAGGTCCTTCTGAAAATAAATATCTGGTAAATGCACTTTTTTCATATATATTATCAAATCCGCTTGATTTGAAATACATTCTGACATTCTTTTTAAATTCATCATCAGACTTTGAGGAGTTTTTAATAAATGTATATGCTACAAGAGCTTTTTGTTTATCGGTTTTTGCACGTTCATACTGTTCTTTATAGTCTGAATTTTTAATAGCCTCCATAAATTGATTATTTTTAGAGCCGTTTGCTTTTGCATTTTCAATAATTTCTTTTCCGGCAGAGGTTTTGAAATACTGCAAATGCTTCAATAATAACTTTTCTTTTTTTGAAAGTTTTTCAGGATCTTTACTTTCCAAATATGCTAATTCTACTTCTGAACGGGTTAAATTTTTCTGTTTTAAGGTATTTCTTGCATCATCCGGACAGAATACAACATCTTCATGAGAAGGATCTTCCTGCTTTAATACATAATTAAGAGCATCACTCAGACGTTTTTCTTGTTCCAAATATGCTTTGTCACTTTGAGAAAGCTGATCTTCCGGAGCCATGATAGAAAGACTTCTGAGATAATCATACTGCATGGAAGATTGTTCTTCTCTGGAAAAACTTTGTAAATCTTCAAGTGACATTTGATTCCAATTGGCTGTTTGCAACTCTGTCATTGCATCATCTAAATAAACATTGATAGCATTTGCATTACCGCCAAAAAGATTTTTTTCGCCGCCATTTTCCTCAATAAATGATTGTTTTAATTGACTAATAAGTTTATTGCGTTCTTCATCAGATAAATTTTTCCAAGCTTCAAGGCTTTGTGGATTTTCTGTATTGTAAATAAATTGGTTTTTTGCTAATTCAGTTACATAAGTATTAAACTTATCTTTAAGCGGCATTTTAAGGTATTCAGCTTTATCAATAGAAAAAGTCTTAATGACCTGTTCTTTGGTCATTTTCGGAACTTGTTGCTCTGTATTAGCTGTTGTTTCTGTATTGTTCGGCATAGTTTCATCAACTGATTCTGAAGTTGATAAATCTGCTGCTTTTGTTGAAATATATTTTAATTGTGCCTCAATATCCAGAGTAGCAAAATTAGGATTTTCTGCACATAATTTAACATATTGTTCCTGAGTGATACCTAATTTTGAGCATAAATCAGTATTCGCTGTTTCTGTTTTACCGATAGGAACATTTACAGATGCAGGCGTAGATTTAACTTCTACAGGGGTACCTGTTGTTAGTATCTCCTGTTGTTGCATGTTTATTTTTTTATTTAAATCTAAATTAAAGCCCATAGGAATCTCTTGTTTTTTATACTCATATATAAAAAAACATGCTGAAACGTTGAATTTCAGCATGTTTTAACATGTTTACAAAAATTTACACATTAATCTTCTGCAAATACCGCACCTTTTGTTGTCAAACCGTAATTATTTGCCAGAGATAATACGGCAAAAGCATTGTTAAATGCATTACCTTGTTCAGTAAGTGATTGCTTAACAAGATCCAGTGCTTGAGTTAAAGCAGTATCTACAATATTATATTTTCTGTTTTTAGCATCCACTAATACAACATGACCATATTCCAGTTTTGCTGCATTATTATCTTCACTAAAGAAAGTATCTTTATGATACATTGCTAAACTTGCTTTTAATTCAGGATAGCCTGCCTTTTGTACAGTAACAACTTCAACATTATTTTCATTACCGTCTGTTGAATAATATCTTATTGTATATTTACCATTATCACCGTCGAAATTCTCACTGCCTAAATTTTTACCGTAACTAGCTTTAGGAGTAGCGGTTTTCATTGAGTTGCCGCCTTTATTGTTGCCGAGATAACCTGTTGCAGACTGACCGACTATGCGGTTGTATTGTACAACTTCAACTGCTCCAGGATATTTTTTATTAAGTGTTTCCATATAAGCAACAACTCGTTTGTCATTAGGAACAATAGGAATACGAACGCTGGCAGGTTTAGCTAAATCCGCATCAGTATAAGAATGAGGCTGTTTTAAAGTAAATCTTTTACTTGTGCCATCATCTGAACGTAATGAAAAATTATATTTTACCAGCTGATTTTTATTAGTAACAGTAGTTCTGCCATTTGGTTGAGTATAAATAAATTTTAAACTTTTTTTATTATTTTGCTGGACAAGCTGAACATCCAGAGTATTTGTATCAAATACGCGATCAAAACGTTTTGTTGAAAGGACTCTGCCGGATTGCTGAGCTTCACTGATTTCATTAACTTCAGGTACATCTACCAGTTCAATGGTATTTGGCTCCGGTTCAATACGATAATTTGCAGCCGCATCATTTGATAACGGACTCATCGCAATTAATACCGCCAGCGGAACAGCTTTTGCCATTGGTGAAGTATGAGGCTGTGCTTCGGGTGTTTTCTTTTTCTTCCCTTCAAAATTAATTAAATTAGTTTGATTTGGCACTATTTGTGTTATTGGTCTGATTGCCATAATTCATTCTCCTGTTTTTTATTATTCATTAACATATAATTTTTCGGTACTTGCAGAAATTTTATAATCTTTTTCTACTTCCGCCTTGTCAAACGGAACATTTTTTTTGTTATAAAGAGCGCTTTTTGCGACTTTTTCCATATATTCACCCAGAGTTTTGTCATAAATTATTGTTGTTACACCGTCATTGTCTTTCAGATTAAACTGATAGGTTTCGTAACATATTGGCTTAATGTTATTTGCCGCAAAATTTGATTTCACTTTAATCATTTTGTCAATTTTTAATTCAGGATACCCTTCTTTTTTAAGCGTAAACTCTTCTGCTGTGAGGGTTTGCTTGTCAGAATTATAAATTGAAATATCGTAAATACCGTTGTCACCTTCAAGGATTTTGTGTCCCATAAATTCACCTTCCGGAACATAAGGGCTGGCATTTTTCCATAAGTTCCCGTCTTCATAAGAGATTACCATTCTGCCTGAAGGTAACGGCACGAGGTTTTCGTTGTAATTTATAACTTGTATTGCGCCATTGTTTGCCGGTGAATTTACAAGTTTATCAAAATAATTCAAAAACTCTTCATTTCCGAGCAAAACCTTTTGCGTGTCAACGGTATCCTCTGCTTTAACACCTTTAACCGTGAAAAATCCGTTGTCGGCTTCATCATCAGCTAGAGGCGCAAAATTGTATTTTGAAATTTCTTCAGCCTCATAATGGCTGCCTAAAGAGTTTGGTGTTGCCTGCGAGATTAATATGCTCTCAAAGTCGGTGGTATCATTATCTAAACTTTTTGTCCGGACAATATAATTTTCTCCGTCAACGTTAAAGAACGTTTTTACGGCAAGTGTTTTACCGTGCGGAAATTTTTTTCTGTTATTTTCAACCAAAACAGTATCCTGCTTAGGCTGTTCCGGTAATTTATCCTGCGCTGCAATATTCCCCGGCACAAGCGGACTCATTGCGATAAAAGTAGCAAGCGGAATTTTTACATAAACAGGTGTTGAAGAAGGTTGTGTTTTATGTGGAGATGACCCGTTAAAACAGATTGGCTTAGGGCTTATAGGTGAATTGTTAGTTATAGCTTTTATATTCATTATTCTTTCTCCATACCGATTTATTCTACGTCGTAAATATTTCCCTTATGGTCTATTATCTGGGTTTCTTCGACATTTTCCAGCTTAAAGGCTTTATTGCGCGGATCTTTTGTTAAATCTTTCAGATCGGCAAACAAAGTTTCATTAAATATACGTGCAACAGATGTATCTTTGTTTTTTAACACGGCAATTTGATTATATTTAAAATCACCTATTGGCGCACCTGTATCAATTAATGACGATGTTACATTTTTCAAACCTGCAACCTGAAATTCCGGTTTACCAGCTTGTTGAATAGTTACAACTTCATAATCATTTTTATTTCTATCAGTGCTGTAGGCATTAATAAAATAGGTTTTACCGTCTACTTGTCTTGCCCAGCCGGCAACCGGATAGCCGAAAGAATGATCAGCTTCAACATTAGTCCAGCGGGTATTTTTATTTTCGGCATTAACAAGACCGTATTTTCCGGCTCTAACCTCTTTTGTAATATTTTTTGTTTTGATGTTGGTGTTATTTTTTTCAGACAGAAGAAATTTTGCAAGGTTATCTGAAATATTACGTTCCGTATACCCGTAAACACTGCTATTATCATCTGTTGCCTGAACAGTTAATTGCGGGAATTCAAATGTTTTGGCGGCAATTCCGTCATCTCCGACAAGTTGAAGTGTTATATTTTTATATTCGGTAATTTTTTTCCCGTCAATTTCTCCGTCATTTATATATATATCTTTTACTTTATCAGAATTTTCATTGTTGTTAACATAATACACTTTTCGCAAAATACCGTCGTTACCGCGATATTTTTCGGTTTTTAAAAGATTAGTATCATCAGACAGTTTATCTCTCAAGGTACTTACAATAATTGTATTATTAGCATCCGGAATGTTTGGGGTTCCGACAGAAGTCATAGGACTCATTGCAATAAGTGTTGCAAGAGGAACTGAAATACCTAATCTTGAAGATGCTGTATTTTGCACTTTATTACTCTTATTTTTGCCTGTAAAATGCGTTATTGTATAAGATACATTGTTTATAGGTCTAATATTCATTGTATTTCTCCTGAGAAGTCATAAGAAAAATCATGCATATAAGTACCCTGAAAAATTTTTTTGCTACCCCAATTTTTTATAAATTCCAATTAAGCTTATTATATCAACGTTTTTGCTGCATGTAAAATAGTATATACGATATTTACATTTCTTAATAAGATTGATTAATTCGATACTTGAGTAAAAAATATGTTTGTCATAATATAAAGAAACAGGACAATAGTAATAAATAAGGGGAAAGATATGAAAAACAGAATAGGAATAGATGTTGGCGGTACAAATGTAAAAATCGCCCTGGTAGATGATAAAGGAAAAATAGTTTATTCAAATTCTGTTCCGACACGCGCGGAAATGGGATATGAATACACAGTAAACAATATAAAACAGGCAATTTATGATCTGATGAAGGAAACGAAACTTTCAACAAAAGATATAGAAGGGATAGGATTTGGTTTTCCTGGACAGGTCGATTACAAGGCAGGAATAGTGAGAAATGCCCCGAATATTCCTGGCTGGGTAGAAGTTCCTATTGCAAAACTTATTGAAGATGAATTTAAAATTCCTACGCGAGTTGATAACGATGTAAGATGTGCGGCATTAGGCGAATTAAATTACGGAGCAGGTAAAGGATGTGAAAACCTTATTTGTATAACAGTAGGAACAGGTATCGGCTCCGGATTAATAGTGAACGGGAAATTAGTTCGCGGCGCATCAAATGCAGCAGGTGAAATAGGTCATATAAAACTACAAATCCATGACGGACCACTTTGCGGCTGCGGCGACACCGGATGCCTGGAAGCGTTTGCATCAGGTCCATCTATTGTTGCAATGGCAGAAGATTACATTCGCGGCGGCAAATCCACAAAGTTCAGAGAAATGGCAAGCGGCGGAGATATTTCACCTTACATTGTATGTGAAGCCGCAAAAGCGGGGGATCCTGTTGCTAAAAGGATTTTCACTATTATGGGTGAATATATAGGAGTGGGACTTGCAAGTGTCGTTAACCTTCTTAACCCTGAAAAGATTATTATAGGCGGCGGGGTTGCAGATGCAGGGGATATCCTGCTTGAGCCTCTGAAAGAAACCCTTAAAAAACGCGCTATGAAAATTGCAGGTTCAGCAGTAGAAGTTGTTCCGGCACAATTGGGTAATACCGCAGGTGTTATCGGCGCAAGCTTGTTAATTGAAAGTTAGTGTTTTTTAATTATGTAATACCAGCCTGAAACCGGTATTTGCCGGTTTTAGGTTTTATTTAAGAAGGAGGACATATGAAAACAGTTTGGGATAAATATGCAGAAGTTCTGGTGGATTATTCGGTTGATGTTAAAAAAGGCGATACGGTCCAAATCCGTGCGACAAGCGCAGAAGCAAAAGAGCTTGTGAAAGCTGTATACAAAAGAGTTCTGGAAAAAGGCGCTCACCCGATTGTGCGAACATCTATAGTTGATTTAACCGATACATTTATAAAATACGCATCTGATGACCAGCTTGACTATGTCGACCCAATTACGAAAATGGAATATGAAACCATAGATAAATTTATCTCAATCGGAGCGCCACTAAACACAAAAAGTATGGCGCGTGCAGATTTAAATAAACTTTCAAGACGCGGCAAAGCAACGAAACAGCTATCAGAGATTTTGATGTCCCGTTCGGCAAAAGGTGAAGCAAGCTGGGTAATCGGAGATTTTCCGACAAATGCACTTGCGCAGGAAGCCAAAATGTCACTGGATGAATATACAGAATTTCTGATTAACTCCTGTTATCTAAATTGCGAAGATCCGGTTGCAAAGCTTAAAGAACTGGATGTTAAACAATCAAAATGGGCTGAATACCTTAATAGGGTAAAACAAATCCGTATAACTGGTGAAAAAACGGATATTACCTTCAAAGTGGAAGGACGCCGGTGGATAAGCTGTTCCGGCAAAAATAATTATCCTGACGGTGAAGTTTTCACCTCACCGGTAGAAGACGGAATAAACGGAGAGATTTATTTTGATTTTCCGCAAAATTACCGTGGAAACGAGGCGTACGGAGTTCATCTGTGGATAGAAAACGGTTTAATCGTAAAAGCGGAAGCAGAAAAAGGCGAAGAATTTTTGCACGCAATGCTCGATATGGACGAAGGTTCAAAAGGTATCGGAGAAATTGCAATAGGAACAAATGATGAGATTCAGGAAGTAACGGGGAATATTCTGTTTGATGAAAAAATCGGAGGCTCAATCCACATGGCAGTAGGGGCATCATATCCTGAAACCGGCGGTAAGAATGTATCAGGTTTGCATTGGGACTTGATTAAGAATATGAAAAATGGCGGAAAGATATATGCCGATGATATTCTGATATACGAAAACGGGAAAATGCTATTGTAATACGCAGGACTTGACATTTTTAGAGCTATAGTGTATAATAGGAATATGAAAAACAAATTACCGAGGAAGTATAGAATAATCAGTAGGGTGTGTCGTTCTGACGCACCGGAAAATCTTGCTTCTTCGCGTTATGCCGGTATGCATAATGGCGATGCCGGTGATACAAAAACGGCTAAAACCCTTGTCCTGAGCGGCTT
>CALUQJ010000028.1 GCA_944322865.1 Candidatus Gastranaerophilales bacterium | reverse complement strand
GGTGGTGCGATAATGTCTCCACTTATAGGCGGCGGCATGAAGGTCGTAGGCAAAGCAGGACATGAATTGGGTAGCAAGTTGCATAACGAAACCCCGAATACAAAGGATGTACCGGTTACACCGGAGGCGCCGCAAGCGTTAACTCCTGATAACAATGATTTTACTGCAAGATATATTGATGAAAATAATCCGTTTAAAACAGGAACAGATAATATTACAACAAAAGAAGTCCCAGCTTCTGACACACCTGAAACCTCAAAAGCTGCCGATGTTACAGCTAAATCTGAGGACGAAATTCAGGTTGTAAAAATCAAGCCGGAAGAATTTGAGCAAAAGAAAGCTGAATTTCTGGAAACGTTAAAGAATGATAAAGATTACAACAAAGATCTAAAATATTACATAGAAAATTTTGAACAAATTGCAGATCCTGATGAACTTTCTGCGAAAATCACCATGTATGAATTTACATTACGCAATCCTGAGAAGTTTGCCCACTATGGCATAGGAGAGGCTCTGGACAAGGTTAATGCAAATAATATAAACAATATGATGGAATTATATAAATTCTTTAGCAAGGAATCAGATTTAGATGATGAATATATTTCCCGTATTGTATTAAATATAGAAGATAGTACGCCGGAAGGCATAAAACAGCTTTATAATGCATTAAAACACGACAAAGAATTACTTCATTCCGAAGATTTTCTTTCACCTTTGATGTTTACAAATGTTTCAAAAATGGAAGATGTGCCGGCTAAGCTTGAGATTTATAAGTTATTTAATGATAAATCAGACGATAAATTGAATATTTCATCCCTTATTAATGTAACCAATCAGGAGAATCTTGCTTTTGCAAGAGAACTTGTCGAAAAAGGTTTAAATCCGGAACAGGTATACAATATTCTGACAAAACTTGAGAATACAAAAGGATATTCACAAAAATGCAGCGAAGAATTTTTGCGGGAAAATCTGGATTTTATAAAAGATCTTGACTGGCGTATGAGACGCGGTTTGAATGAAACGAATGCCGAGGTTGTGAAAGCTATTGCATCGGATAGGTATTTTCCACAGGATTTAAAATTTGATGTAATAGACTCTGTAACAAAAGACAATGCAGCAGAAATTTTGCAAAAAGTCAAATCCGGCGTATACCACAGGTCAAAATATGAGATATTTAGTGAAGATAGCAACGGTATTAAAGATATTGTTTATTCAAAACTTGACCCTGATAATCTTGCAGAAATGAAAAAATGGTATAAAGACAATACTCAAGACATGCTGAGGGATATCAGAGTGCCAAAAGAGAGCTCATTGACAGATACAGAACGCAAGCAGGTTCAGGAGTTTATAGATAAATACAAGGGCACAGACCAAAAATTTTATACAAATCCTAAATATTCAGAAGATGCAAATCTGCTTGTACAAGCTAAACAACTTATATACGGTATTGAGTACTTTAGAAGTACAAATATCAATGACATAAGTTGGGTTGCAGACTGCCTGATTAGCAACAATCGACTTGATAAAAATCTGTATAACCATGAAAAAATTATGCAGAATTTCCGTGACAATATAGCGCCAAAACTTACTACAAAGGAACTTTCTACTGTTAAAAACCTTATTAGCATGAACGGTGGTTATTTTGGAAACGATGAAGCTATTAAAAGATTAAATTTTGATTATACACTTCTGGCTAAAAGAGATATCTTAACAAGACTCGGAGCTAATCTAAATGAAAGAGAGAATATAATTGCAGAATTTCTGTTCTGTAGTGAGGATGAATTTTTCAAAAAGCTTGATATATTAGAAAAACGACCATACCTCAGGGGTGTTGAGGCAAGATACATGAATTTTGATGAATGGAAAAGACTGTTTGACATGCCTGAGGATGAATTTAAAAAGATGACAACGCCGGTTGCACAACGCCAGCCGGAGCAGGTAGATATAGCGGCATACAGAGAAGAAATAGAAGCCTTGATTAAAACTCCATTGAATTACAATGAGCAAGATATTTCAGCAGCGCTAACCAATGTAGGTATACGAGATCTCCTGAGGTCAAGCGGTGGTGGCTATCAACCAAACAGAACGCTGCCATTTGGCAAGCTGCCTGAAAAAAGTAAAGTAGCAATTGAAAAATTACCGTCAACGACAGATCTGATGCAAGATCTCAAGAAAAACGGCAGTGTAAGTCTAAAAATAGAAGATGAAGGCGGACTAAACCCGACCCGTGCAGAAAATCCTGTTATACATCCTGAAGATATTGAACGTCTGGATCAGGTTGAAAATGCACGTATCAAAATTCGATATGGTGCCAAAACTAACTGGAGCAACACAAAAATAGCCCGTGATATTATGCAAAACTTCTACGACGGTAACGGTCATACGCTTGAAGGCGTTGATATTAATATCGTAAAAAACAATGACGGCACATATAATGTACGTATAAGCGGTGACGGTCATTATGATTACTCACACCTTGAATCCTTAGGCAACAGTACCAAAGCAGGCGATAGTTCAAATGCCGGAGCTTTTGGTGAAGGAACACGTATTGTTGCGGTTAACCTTCTGGCAAAAGATACACCGTCAGTTAAATACGCCTGCGGCGACTGGGCTATGACTTTCGGACGCTCTTCCAATGACCTACAGACAGCCGATATGACCCAGACTCTTTCTAAAAATCCTGAAACTCTAAAAGGCAACTATATTGAATTTCAAACCAAAAATGAAGGTCTTGTAAAAGAAATTCTCAATTCAAAAGACTATTTCTATCATCCGCATAATGAAGATTTCCGTAATCTGGATTTTGAAAATGATTATTTTGGCTTTAAACTCCTGCCGCAAGGCGAAAAAGGCAATGTGTATATAGTACAGCGTTATGAAACTGACGGTAATGTTGATAACGGTCTGCCAGGTTTTAGCCTGATATTCAAAAAAATGCCGGATGATGAAGAACTTGTCAAAATTACCGGTTCAGAATACAAACTCGGTACAGGGCGTGACAGGGTTCAGCTTTATAATTATCAGATAGCAGATCTTATCGCACGGTATGCCAAAACAATGTCTGATACAGAATTAACGCAGGTGATATCATCTCTTGAAGATGTTTGGCGTGTCACAAAAGGTAAAAAAATTGATAAAAATCAACTTAATTTAGTTGAAGCATTTGTCCGTGAGGCACGCTCAAGATTTCTGGGTATAGATTTTAATTCACAAAAATTCGTATGGCTTGATAAAAATTCAACACCTGAAGATTTTGAAATGGCTAAACTTATGGGATATAAAATAGCTGATCCTGTAATGAAAAATGTAGGCATGTCATCTTTTGAAAGCTTCTCTAACGGCAAGAAAAAACCTCTGACTCCTACTCCTGAACAGGAAGCTAAAATTCATCTTCTGGATGAAGCCATTAAAATATTACAGGAAAATTCGGATATCAATTCAGCCAAATTTATTACAAAACCTGATACGAAAAAACCTACACTTATTTTTGACCAAGGCGGCTGTCCTAACGAAGCAGCAGAGGCAATAATAAGCAATGGTGAGTATCTGGGGCACTGGGTAAAACTTCCGTCTATTGAGTTTGGAGACTTTGTTCAGAATCTCGCTACCTGGATTCATGAAATTTCACATAAAGTCGGCGGGGATACCTCTGAAGCTTTCAGTAACAGGCTTATTGATGTCCAAAAATACATAACCGATGTTATGATGCACAACCCTGCCGCTTTAGAAAAA
The DNA here is from genome assembly GCA_944322865.1 of Candidatus Gastranaerophilales bacterium. Taxonomy (GTDB): domain Bacteria; phylum Cyanobacteriota; class Vampirovibrionia; order Gastranaerophilales; family Gastranaerophilaceae; genus CALUVH01. Next base: position 19,745 of record CALUQJ010000028.1, on the reverse strand, counting down.
ATGCAGGTACTGGCTGATTTATATGCGGGTAAGTCCGCTAAACCGGCACAGCAATTTGATACTGCTGCATATACAACAAATGTTCAGCAGAAACTCAATTCTCCTTTCAAATATGAAGAATATATTGAAGAAATTAATACACCGAAAAAAGAAGGCGTTACACTTGGACGTACGACTGTAAAATCTTTTGACAACAATAAAAAACTCGGTGACATGTTGACAAAACAAACCCCGACTTCTTTATTGAAAACTGTAATACATAAAATACGCGATAAAAAATCTAACTTAGTATCGCAAATATCTGACGCTGTCACAAACACTAAACCAAAAACATTCATGTATGAAAAATTACCGCAAACAACAACAGTGACCGAAACTCTTACCTTGCCTGCAACATCAGAATATACTGACAAATTGTTTAATCTGGGCGAACCTGTCAGATTTACCATTCCTGACACCGGCAACATGAACCCGACACGCTCAGAAGTTCCTGCAATTCATCCGGAAGATGTTTCCAGACTGGGTAAAACAGAACATGCACGTATAGAAATCGTTTATGGCGCCAAAACTAACTGGAGCAATGACAAAATAGCCCGTGATATTATGCAGAATTTCTATGACGGCAACGGTCACACTATGGAAGGTGTCGGTATAGAAATTATACCGGAAGCTGACGGAAGCTATAGAGTAAGAGTAACAGGTGACGGTCATTACGATTATTCACATCTGGAATCCCTCGGTGACAGTACAAAAGACGGTAATGGCGCTAATGCAGGTGCTTTTGGCGAAGGCACACGTATTGTTGCTGTTAACCTTCTTGCAAAAGATACACAATCAGTTAAATACGCCTGCGGTGACTGGACTATGACTTTCGGACGTTCATCTGACGATATAAAAACAGCGCACATGACCCAGACACTTTCTAAAAATAATACTCCTGTAAAAGGCAATTACATAGAATTTAAAACCACCGACAAAGATTTAGTCAAAACAATTCTTGATGCAAAAGACTACTTTAAGCATCCTTACAACGAAGATTTCCAGAATCCGACTTTTGAAAACAAATATTTTGCATTCAAAGTGGATGATAACAAAGACGCCAAAGGAAATCTCTATTATATACAGCGTTATGAAACAGAAAACGGCAAAATATCAGGCGGTCTTAAAAATTTAAGTATTGCATTTAAACGCACGACAGATGACCCTGAATTAAGGAAAATATCCGGATATTTTAATCTAAATTCAGGTCGTGACAGAATGGCTATAGACAATTCTCAATTATATGATCTGGCTAATTATTACGGCAAAACAATGTCCGATGAAGAATTAACACAGGCAATAGCATCCTTAGAACCTGTTTTGACCGCAAAATCAACTGATGACCCTAAACTTTTATTCGAAACAAAAGATACATCAATTGCATTTGCAAGAGGTTTGATTGAAGAAGCGCGAAGACGCGGACTCAAAATAGATTTTTCTGACGCAAAAATTGTATATGTTCCGGATTATAACTGGCGCGCAGGTAATATACTTGATGAAGAAATAGAAAATTATCTTAAAGATAATGGTTATAGATTTGCGTATTCAGATTGTAGAAATGTCGGTATGAAAAGTGCTCAAGAGGTTTATGATCTTGAACACAAGCCGCACTCTCTTAAACCTACAAATGAAGAAATTCAAAAACTGAGAATATTAAGAGAAGCCCTAGACTTGTTTGCTAAAAACGACAGAACAGGCTCTATTCCTAATCTTAACGGCAAGCAGGAATATGTATTTAATGCAAAATCAAGCAAGAATACCCCGTTCCACGCGCTTGTAAAAGATCAAAAATATGACGGATTATTCATAGATCGAAAAGCTCTTGCTAACGCCGATTTTATGTCGCTTTTATCATCTTCAATTGCTGAAATGCTAAAAGTTCACGGCAATCTAAAATCAGCAGCTTACAGTTATCAATTAACAGACTATATCCGTTCACAATTGAATACTTTTATAACAAAACCCGAAATAGCTAAGCAATTGAAGATTTTGGGAAATATGTATCAACAAATAGATAAAAAATAACATACGCTTAAAGCATATTTGTCTATTCATTACAAGTATTTGCAAAGACAGGTTAATTTATGTAAAATTAACCTGTTAAATTAGTGTGCAATTTTTATTAACAGGAGGGATTAAAATGGCTAAAAATGTGTTAATTATATCCACAAGTTTACGCAACAACAGCAATTCTGAAATTCTTGCAAAAGAAGTTGAAAAAGGCGCAAAAGAAGCCGGTCATAACGTAGAATTTATTTCTTTAAAAGATAAAGAAATAAAATTCTGCAAAGGCTGTCTTGCCTGTCAAAAACTCGGGCACTGCGTAATAGATGACGATGCAAACGCAATTACCGAAAAAATCAAAAAAGCGGATGTAATAGTCTGGGCTACACCGGTTTATTATTATGAAATGAGCGGTCAGATGAAAACAATGATCGACAGAGCAAATGCCCTCTTTGCGGCAGATTATAAATTCAGAGAAGTGTATCTGATTACGACTTCCGCGGACGGCGATGAATCAATTAAACCTGTAATTAACGGTTTAAATGGCTGGATTGCATGCTTTAACGGCGTTAAATTCTGCGGCTATGTCAGCGGCGGCGGGGTAGATAATCCGGCTGACGTTAACAATAATCAGGAATTACTACAAAAAGCATTTAGCCTCGGTAAAGCTATATAATAACTTTTTATTCAATTCTTTAACTTTTTTAAAAAATCAACCATTTAAATGGTTGATTTTTTAAAAAACATCATTAATATAAGTACAGGCAGGTAGTGACAGAGAAGGACAAATTTATGGGAAGTTCAAATTTATTTACTGGAATTTACGCAGGTCTGACAAATACGTATGCACAACTTGCAGCACAAAATCCAAACGGATTGACGCTTGAAGGCATATCAGAAGCGAGAAACGATACTGAAAATAATCTTACACTCAATCAGTCATTTGCTTCATATTTGCAGACAAATTTTAACAATATAGATAAAGACGGTGACGGTATAATTTCACAAGAAGAAATGACAAATCTTACAAATATGATGAGTACGCAAGGGCTTACAAAAGCTGAAATAAGCCAGCTTTATGCATCAGGTGCAAGTGGTTTATCAACCAGCACAATAAACGAAATTCTGGAACATTTTGATGATATGGACACAAACCATGACGGAAGGCTTACACAGGAAGAAATATCTGCCTATTCCGTAAACTCTGCAAGACAAGAAAAAGTAGATGAATATGCTCATAAAGCAGCTACTAATATGTCTGTATTCTACGGCAGTGAATCATCAGATACAACCAGCAGCTATAGCATGCTCAGCTATAGATACAAAACAAACAGTAACTCATAGTACACAACTTAGTAACAAGCGCTGTGATGCGCACGGAAAAGGGAATTGAAGCTTGCCATACGGCAGGCTTTTTGTTTTCTTTTTATAACAACATATATATAAGAAAAACCGGCAACTGGAGAATTGCCGGGGCTTCACTTTAGATTTTAAAGTAAAGAGGTGATGATTATACTTTATATCTTTGTTCCGGTTGCTTTATACAGACCGATATAATCGACCATGCATTCAACTTTTTGTTTTGCAACCAGTTTATCTATTGTCAATAAGTTTTCTCTATATTGGATTAAATCCAGTTTTGAAATTGTGCCCTGATCATAACGCATTTCGTTATATTTATAATCAGCACGTTCCAAATTTGCCTGTTTCAATGTGCGTTCCATTTTTTCTTTATCCAGTCTTGCTGCAACAAGAGAATCGTTTATCTCCTGCATTGCTGTCAGATTGGTTTTATAGTAGTTTTGCAAAATCCTTTCATAAGTATTTTTACGCAATTTTAGTGTTGCAACTTTTGCCCCGCCTGTAAATAACGGTAACAGTGCTCCGCCGCCTAATGCGTATAACATTCCTTTTGTTGAAAATAAACTGCCAAAATTCGATGTGTTAAAAAATGCCAGCCCGTTTAAATTTATTGTCGGTAAAAATTCTTTTTTGGCGATTCTGACATCAAGACCGGCTTTTTCAACCATTGCCTCAGCTTTCATATAATCAGGACGCTGAACTATAATGTCCGTTGAAATACTTTCAGGTATTGAATGATCATAAGCTATGTCATCAAGTGTTGCCCGTTCTAAATTAGCTGCGTTTTCAGGGCTTTCACCGATTAAAACAGCAAGCTGGTGCAGCAGCTGATCTCTCTGTTTGGTAAATTCTAAAAGCTCAGTCTGTCCGTTGACCAATGCTTTATTTGCTTTTACTGTATCTGCCGTAGATACAAGACCTTCACGGTTACTTGCAAGCATCAAATCATAAATGACTTCTCTGTCGGCTACAATTTCTTTTTGCAATTCAATCATTTTATCCAGTTGAACAATGTTCAAATACGTTGTGCCAACTGCTGCCGCAACAGAAATGTATGCAGCGCGTTCATCATATTTTGATGCTTCATAATTCTTCTTTGCGGACTTTGTTTTGTCGCGGTTTTTGAGAAATATGTCGAACTCATAACTTACAAGTCCCGGCATGGCAAACATCCAGTCACCGCTAGAAACATTTGGCATCTTTACATAGTTCGGTGCAAATCCAACCCCTACCATAGGTAATTGGTTGGCAAATTGTAATTTTACCTGCTGGTAGTATTCTTCTGTTGAAAGTGTTGCCATTTTTAAATCATAGTTATTCAAAATAGCTTTTTGAATATAACTGCTTAATATTTCATCATTAAATTTTGTCCAGTAATCTAAATTTACATATGCAAATTTATAATCATCACTTGTTCGTTTATTTTTCTTAACCATGCTCTTGAACTGACGTGGAGCATGATTGTCATTGGTTTCTTCTTTCAGGGCAAATGCAGGTATGCTATTTATACCTAAAATGCTTACAACCAGTGCTATTGAGATTATCTTTTTCAATTTTTATTTTCCTTATTTAAACTACTTGCTTTTTATCTATTAGTATGATAGCATAATATTGTTGTAAATGCAACATATTTTTTTTACAACAATATGTTAAAATTGTAAAGCAAATTGGAAAAGATGGCAAAAAAACAACAAAAACATTTTACGGACAGTATATATTATGATTTGGAACAGACAGCAAGACTGATGAAGAAGTCTGCAAATCAGCTGTTTGAAAAAATAGATATGGGTTTAAACTTTGACGAATATACTGTACTTGATACAATATCATGTAATGCAGGAATATGTCAGAGAGATCTTGCAAAACTTATACTTAAAGACAGAGCTAACACCGGTCGCATACTTGATACGCTTGAAGAAATTGGGCTTATCACAAGGTTTATTGATACAAAAAACAACCGGCTTGTCAAAAAAATGGGTATAACTGAAAAAGGGTTGAAAAAACTGAAAGAAATAAGTGACAGAATAGAAAGTCATTTTACAAATACTACAAAGTCTTTTTCCGAAGAAGAAATAGATGCTTTACAATTAACTCTAAGAAGATTTAAAAATTCTATAGAAGAGTTTGTAAAAATGAATATATAATTTCTGTTAAATAGAGAATATGAGGTCATAAAAATGGAAGAAAAAACAGAAAACATTGAACATACTGAAAGTCATGAACACAAAAAACTTAAAAAAAGATATCTCGCTATAGGATTAGGAATCCTAGTTGCGATAGGTGTCGGATATTTTATCCATGAAACATTAATGTTCCAGTCAACCGATGATGCTTATGTCGAAACAACAACCGTACAGGTAGCTCCGCGTGTTGCTGGTCAGATTACGGATGTGTATATTACTGATAACCAGCGAGTTCATGAAGGCGATTTAGTCGCAAAAATAGATGATGCTGATTATATTGTCAAAGTTGAACAGGCAAAAGCTCGTTATGAAAGAGCATTACTGAATCAAACAAATGCAAAGGCTAATTTGACCGCTGCAAACACAAATATTGAAGTTGCTAAAAAAGATTTGGAAAGATATACAAATCTGTACGAACAAGGGGCTGTTTCAAAACAGACACTTGATGCAGCGCAGGCTAAATATGATGCAGCTCAGGCACAACAGACAACCGCTGAACAGGCATTGTTTTCAAAAGAAGGAACTAAAGTTGCCGATGCTGACTTAAAAGAGTTGAAAGCATTGAAAGATCAGGCAGAACTTAATCTTTCTTATACCAAAATCTATGCTCCGCAAAACGGGACTGTTTCAAACAGACGGGTAGAAAAAGGTATGTATGTTCAAGTCGGAACCCCTTTATTTGTTGTTGTACCGGATGATGTGTGGGTTGTTGCAAACTATAAAGAAAACCAGTTAAGACACATGAAACCGGGACAGGAAGTTCAAATTAAAATTGACACGTATCCTGATAAAGTTTTCAAGGGTAAAGTTGACAGTATCCAGAGAAGTTCAGGGGCTAAATCAAGTATGTTTCCGCCTGAAAACGCAGTAGGCTCTTTCGTTAAAATCGTTCAGAGAATACCTGTAAAAATTGTATTCACCGAAAAAATAGATCCTGAAGAATACAATATAGTTCCGGGAATGTCTGTTGTACCAAAAGTCAGAATACGTTAATATTTTATAAGTTAATAAATTCTAATAAGCCTTTTACTTGACAGTAAAGGGCTTATATAATTAAATTAGATAGCGGAATATAAATAAAGAGAAAAATATGACAGATATAAAACAAGAAGAATGGACGCCGGGTGTAAACCCGTGGATAATGGTAATACCTGTAATGCTTGCGGTATTCATCTATGTACTTGACGGCACAATCGGAAATGTTGCTTTACCACACATGGCAGGAAGTTTTTCAGCCACCCGTGATGAATCCATGTGGATTTTGACAAGTTACTTAATCGCGGCAGGTATTGTAATTCCTGCTGTTGACTTTTTTAGTAAGGTTTTCGGGCGTAAGAACTTCTTTATTATAAGTATAATGATGTTTACTATAGCCTCAATGCTTTGCGGCATGGCAAAGAACATTGAATTTATGATTTTTGCAAGAGTTTTGCAAGGCTTTGGCGGCGGCGGCATCTTACCGATATCACAGGCGATTATGATTGAAAGTTTTCCAAAAGAAAAACGCGGGCTTGCAATGTCAATATTTGGCATGGGGGTAATTCTTGCACCAATCATCGGACCTGTCTTAGGCGGCTGGATTACGGATAACTGGACATGGCCGTGGATATTTTTTATTAACGTTCCTTTTGGCTGTGCGGCTGCTCTTTTATGTCATAAACTTCTTGAGGATCCGCCTTATGCAAAGAAACAAAAAAATGTAAAAATCGACGGGCGTGGTTTTTTCTATCTGACAATATGGCTTGTTACCCTGCAAACTGTTCTTGATAAAGGGAATAATGCCGATTGGTTTAATGCAACCTGGATAAGATGGACATTTGGTGTTTCGGTTGTTGCGTGTATTTTATTTTTCCATTCACAACTTACAAACAAAAATTCTTTAGTTGATTTATCGGTGTTTAAGGACAGAAATTTTTCAGCCGGAACTATTATTCAGGTTGTTATTCAGGCGGTATTATATGCATCACTTGCAATACTTCCGCAATTTTTGCAGAGTATGATGGGATATACTGCATTTTTAAGCGGGGCAACTATGATGCCGAGAGGGTTCGGAAGTATGACTGCAATGGTCTTGACAGCTGTTCTGACAAACCGTATGGATAACAGACTTATGGTTATGATTGGATTGTCGCTTATCGGAGGCGCAACGCTGGTGTTTGGCTCTTTGAATTTACAAATATCCAATATGAATATTGCAATACCGAATTTCTTTATGGGAATGGGAATGGGGTTGTCTATGGTTCCTATTATGAATTTATCGGTTGACACCTTGCGTAACGAACAGATGACAAATGCGACAGGGTTACAAAACCTGTTAAAAAATATAGGAAGTGCGGTCGGGACATCACTTGTTGCGACTATGCTTACAAGGTTTGCGCAGGTGCATCAATATATGCTGGTTGGTAAATTGCATGAGTTAAACCCTAATTTTATTGAAAGGATTCAGGCAACAGCCGGAACACTTGCGCAATATACAGAAGCCGGTTTTGCGCAGTATATGGCACAGTATTCTATGTACGGACAGCTTGTAAAACAATCAACACTCTGGGCGTTCATTGATTCTTTCAGAATATTCGGCGCATTATGCTTTGCAGTAATCCCGCTGTTATTGCTAATACGGATTAAAAAGGCTCAGGCTGTTAAAGTTAAGGCTGGTGAAAATTAAATTTTCTTTTTGAAAACCGGCAAAAGACCAAACAGCCAGAAGGTTTGTGTATCAGCATATTCTTTGATTTTTAGCACAGGTATGTTCAAAAAATAATGTACAAATTTCGTTATAGTTCTCTCTTTTTTAGAAAGCGGCAGATGATTTTCGTCAAAAAATTTGATAATATATTTTTTTGCATTGTATGAATCATCCTGTTTCTTTTGTGACGGTATCTTTTTGACAATAGAATTTTTGTTCACCCTGTAATAATATGCCGTATCAGGAACAGTAACCAATTTATTAGTTTGTTTCAGCACTTCCGGCATCCATTGAACATCTTCGTAATAAACACCTGTTTTAAATTTGAATTTTTTTATTTTGTCAAACCTGTATAATTTATTCCAGACATAGCAGCACACAGGTATGCGACAGGCATTGATTTTATTTTCAAGAGTTGTGTAAACATTCTTTTCTGTATAATGCACTCTATACTTTTGAGAATTTTTACGTTTGCGGATAATTGTGGCGCAGGCAATGTCTGCATTTTCATCTTTTATTGCATTGTATAAGCTTTCTATAAAATTTGCTTCAATCCAATCATCACTGTCAATAAAGCAGATATAATTTCCGCTTGCTGTGTCCAAGCCGGTATTTCTTGCGCCTGAAAGTCCTTGATTTTTCTGATTAACAATTTTTATGCGGCTGTCGTATTTTGCAAATTCATCTGAAATTTTTCCGCTGTCATCTTTTGTACCGTCATTTACAACTATAATTTCTATGTTTTTAAAAGTTTGGTTTACAACAGAATACAAACAGTCATAAATATAATCTTCGACATTATAAACAGGTATTATGACAGATACCTCCGGAGTACCAAGGGCATATTCTTTTCTGTCATTGTGAAAATCATCTCTGATTTTAGCTAAAATGTTTTGTAAATTTTTCATTTGTTCTCTCCTGAGAATAATTTATGTATTTTTTCCAGAACAATTTCCGGCGCGGGCGATGCTGTACAGGCATATTTTTCAATCGCGCGGCATTTTTTGTGGTGGCACGGAACACATATTGAACTTGCAATCGCAGCATACTTATTGCTGTCACCCACAGGAGCATACAGATTTTTTGGAGTGCAGCAATATATTGAAACAATTTTCGGGTTCTGTGTTGCCCAGGCAAGATGCGTTGTCCCGCTGTCAAGTGAAATTACCATATCCGCACGTCTTAAAACTTCTATCAATTCTTTCAAAGAGGTTTTGCCGGCAATATTTAAATGTTTATCCCTGCCAATGTAATTTATCAGGTCATTATCGTTTTTAGTTCCGGTAAAAATAAGAGTGTATTCTTTTTCAAGCTCTGATATCAAAACTTTCCAGTTATTCTTATCCCAGTGTTTCCCAATCCATGTTGTTGCAGGGGCGATAACAACAAGCGGTTTTGTGCGGTCAACATCTTGCAAAAGTTCATCAACTTTCTGTATAACTTCTTTTGATGCTTGCGGCAATGTAACTGTTATATTATTAACATTAAGTCCGAGATATTGCGCATATTTAAGATAATTTTTTACAATACTGTTGTTTTCATCTCTTATAGAAGGTATTGTTTCATTTGCGCCGAATTTTGAAAACTCTTTTGCGTCTTTTGATATAATTCTTCGTTTTGCATTACAAAATCTTGTAAAAAACAGGCTTTTAAGCCGCATCTGGGTGTCAAGACAAATGTCAAAATTTTCTTTGCGTAATTGTCGCAAAAGTTCAAAAGCTTCTTTAAGATTTTTGAAAATATTTTTGGATTTTTTCCATTTTTCTATCGGTGCAAAAAATATTTTATCAACACACGGGTTGCCGTTAACAATATCAAATCCTTTTTCTCCCACAAGCCAGGAAACTTCATATCCGTTTTGTTTAAGAACATTAGCCAGCGGAACATTAAATATCACATCGCCAAGAGATGATAATTTAATTATCAAAACTTTTTTTCTGTTATTGGAATTTATATCAGCATTCTTCTCCACAATCCCGTCCTTTTTATCTGAAACTTATTCCGGCTTTTTGAGTATAACATAAAATAATTCTATATGACAAGCAGAATGATAAATATAACAAAGATATTGCAGGATCTTTGGCAATATGTTATAGTATAAAAAAATGGAGATATTGAGATGAAAAAACTCTTGCTGACACTGGTTCTGACAATGATATTCACCACCGGATGCGTCAAAACAGATACTATAATAACTTTTGATAACAAAGGTAATGCCGTTGTCGAAAATAACTTTCTCATAAATAAGGAACTCGGAACTTACGAAAAAATTGATACAATTTTTGAGGATATAAGACCTGTTGATAATGAAAATATAAAAACAGAAAAAACAAAGATTACCGAAGATGAAATGATTGGCGCAAAATACACAACAGCAGTGTCGGAGTTGCAGCAAAATGATCTTAAAGATGTAGTAAGGATTTTAAAACCTCAAGGCGGAAGACTTTTAACTGTAGAAAAAAATTTTTTCTATGATAAATACAGACTTTCCGGATATATAGAAGGTTTTAAAAGTGAAAAAACTATTGATGTCAATATCAATGATTTATATCAATCCAAAATCAGAGTAAAATTGCCTTGCAAACCGAAATCGCATAATGCGCAAACATTAATCTCAGATAAAGAACTTGTCTGGCAGATAGATTATACAAAAGATAATACTATCTCTCTGGAATTTATTTTGTTAAATTACCTTACAATTGGACTGACGACTCTGGCTGCTGTCCTGCTGATTTGCCTTGGTGTGTTTATTATAAAAAGTAAGTTTAGGTCATAATCAGGTGATAATTTTTTGTAGCAGATTACGGTTAATATATTAGCTAAAACTTGACATTTTGGATAATTTTAGATAATATATTAACCATGAAAAATCTTTTGCATCAAAAAACACCCGTAGAAATTTCTAAAGAACTCGCACAAAGGTTAAAATACCGGCGTAAAAAAATGAAAATATCTCAGTCTGAATTGGCTAAACTTTCTGGTGTCAGTCTGGGATCTATTAAGCGGTTTGAAACCAAATACGAAATTGCTCTCATTTCTTTGATTAAAATCGCAATAGTGCTGGACACAGAAGGTGATTTTGATAATCTTTTCAGTAAAAAAGTTTATAATTCTATTGAGGAGATTATAAATGGAGAAATATAACTTTTTGAAAGTTTTTTATAATGACATCTTAGTCGGAACTCTGGCTCAAACATCTAACAGCCGTGCAGCCTTTGAATATGATGAAAATTGGATTATAAACGGATTTGCTATTTCACCGTTTAGTCTGCCTCTTACTAAAAAAGTATACGTACCGGATTTTGAGCCGTTTAACGGGTTATTTGGAGTTTTTAATGATAGTCTGCCTGACGGCTGGGGACGTTTACTTGTTGATAGGATATTATTAAAAAATAAAGTTAATCCTCTTGAAATAAATCCTCTTAACAGACTTGCTATTGTACAAACTTCCGGCATGGGGGCTTTGACATATATGCCGGCTCATAATTTTGATTTAAAGATTTTTGATTTGGACTATGATACTATATCAACTGAATGCAAAAAAATATTAGATAATGAATATTCGGAGGATTTGGATAAACTATTTACGCTTGGCGGTTCCTCCGGCGGTGCAAGACCTAAAATATATACAAAAATTAATGGCGAAGATTGGATTATAAAATTTCCGTCCTCGGCAGATTGTTCTAATATAGGCGAACAGGAATATAAATATTCTGTCTGTGCAAAAGATTGCGGTATTAACATGCCGGAAACAAGACTGTTTGAATCCAAAATATGTTCCGGTTATTTCGGAGTAAAAAGATTTGACAGACTGAACAATAGGAAAATTCATATGGTATCTGCCTCAGGATTGTTAGAAACCTCTCACAGGCTGCCAAATCTTGACTATAACATTTTGATGAAGCTTACCCTGGAAATAACAAAAAGCTATTCGGATATTGAACAATTGTTCAGGTTAATGTGTTTTAATGTTTTTGCACATAACAGAGATGATCATTCCAAAAATTTTTCTTATATATATGATGAAATGAATAAAAAATGGCATCTTTCTCCGGCTTATGATTTAACATACAGCAATTCCTTCAACGGGGAACACGCGACTACTATTGATGGGGAGGGCAAAAACCCGACAGAAAAAGAAATTCTGAATGTTGCTGATAAAATCGGTTTAAACCTTAAAGATGCAAAAGAGATTATCAGAGAAATTCAAATTAAAACAAAATCACTTTTATAATGCATAAAATTTTATTGCAGCCGGAAAATATTTCTGCTACAATTTTTCTGTGAAAAAAGAGGGATTATGTTTTTCTACGCTGATTTACACATTCATTCAAAATATTCCAGAGCAACGAGTAAGAACTGCAATCTGGAAGAACTCGCACTCTGGGCGATGAAAAAAGGGTTAAGTGTTATATCTACCGGTGATTTTACTCATCCTGCCTGGTTTGCAGAGATAAAAGATAAGCTTATTCCGGCAGGTGACGGCATTTTTAAACTTAAACCGGAAATTGAAAAACAGATTTTTCCGGGCGGCTGTCCTGTGAGATTTTTGCTTTCTGTTGAAATTTCAACTATTTATAAAAAATGGGATAAAACCCGAAAAGTTCATCACGTGGTATTTGTACCGGATTTTCAAACAGCAGAGAATTTTCGCGGAAGGCTTGAGGCTATCGGAAATATAAAATCCGACGGTCGTCCTATCCTCGGGCTTGATTCGAGAAATTTGCTCGAAACAACTCTTGAATCAGGTGAAAATGCTTTTATTATTCCGGCACACATCTGGACCCCATGGTTTTCTGTTTTGGGCTCAAAATCCGGTTTTGATTCTATTGAAGATTGTTACGGGGATTTAGCAGAACACATTTTTGCAGTAGAAACAGGACTTTCATCCGATCCTGAAATGAATTGGAGAGTTTCAAAACTTGATAAATACAGACTTGTTTCAAATTCCGATGCACATTCACCGGCAAAACTTGCGAGGGAAGCAACTGTTTTTGATACGGCACCTGATTACTTTAGCATAATGAACGCCCTAAAAACCGGCAGCGGGTATGTCGGGACTGTGGAATTTTTCCCTGAGGAAGGCAAATACCATGAAGACGGACACCGCAAATGCAATGTCTGTATGACGCCTGAGGAAACAATAAAATTTAACGGTATCTGCCCGGTTTGCGGTAAACCAATGACCATTGGGGTTTTGAATCGTGTTTGTGAACTTGCTGATCGTGATTGCGGCAATACATATAAACCGGCAACAGCAGGAAAAGTATTCAGTCTTGTGCCTCTGCCTGAAATTTTATCTGAAGTTATGCAGGTAGGAACATCAAGTAAATCTGTCGCAATTGAATATGAGCGGCTTATTAATAAATTCGGATCAGAATTTTCTATTCTGCGGGATATTCCTGTCGATGAACTGTCAAAAGATTTTCCGCTTTTAGGAGAAGGTATTTCCCGTCTGCGTCAAGGAAAAGTAATTAAACATGCAGGATATGACGGTGAATACGGAGTTATAAAACTGTTTGAAGAAAGTGAACTTGTAAAAAAAAATTTTATAAACCTTAAACTTAATATCTCAGTTCCGGAAACGAAAAAATCTCAGACTAAAACATACAAATTACCTGCATCTGTAAGTAGCAGTATAGTGGAGCAACAAATGGCACACGGGACACGCGGACTTGATGAATATCAGCGTTCTGCTGTTGAAAATCCGGCTTTGCAAATGCTTATTGCGGCAGGTCCGGGCTCCGGTAAAACAACTGTTTTAACAAGACGTATTGCATATATGATAAAAGAAAAAAATATTCATCCAGAAACTTGTCTTGCAATAACCTTTACCCGCAAAGCCGCTCAGGAGATGCGTGATAGACTTTTGGGTTTATTAGGAAGTGAAGCAGAAAAAATTAATATTCATACATTCCACTCATTTTGTCTTGCTGTTTTGAAAAAACATTATGAACTTGCCGGTATAGGTGAAGATTTCAAGGTTATAAGCGAACAGGAAAAATCTCTGTATAATGGGAATTTGCCGCAAGATACCATTGAATTTGATGATTTAATAAGGCTGACGGTAGAATTATTTACAAATTATCCTGAAATAACAAAAAATTATCAGGAGCAGTTCAAATATATTTCTGTTGACGAATATCAGGATATTGACGAAAACCAATATAATTTAATAAAGCTGCTTGTTCCAAAAGACGGAAATATTTGTGTAATAGGAGATCCTAATCAGGCAATTTACGGTTTTCGCGGCGGCAGCGCAAAATTTTTTAACAACTTTGAACAGGATTATCCTAATGCCAGAAAAATTACGCTTAAAAACAATTATCGTTCAACCGAAAGTATTGTCAATGCCTCAAATCAAATGATTAATTCTTATAATACCATTTCGCAATATGAACACTCTTATGAAAAAATCACCATTCATACCGCCCCGACTGACAAAGCAGAGGCAGAATTTGTAGTAAGCTCAATCGAAAAACTTATCGGCGGACACAGCTTTTTCTCTATAGATTCCAATAGATCAACCGGCGAAGAGGAGGAACTTTCTTTTGGCGATTTTGCAATTCTATACCGAACCTCGGCTCAGTTACCCGTTATTTTAGATGCGCTTAAAAGATCCGGTATGCCTTTTGTAAAGCTTTCTGATGATCTTTTGTGCGATAATAAGCCGGTCAGAAAATTACTGAAAAATTTAACTGATATTCAGCCGGTTACAGAACAGTTAGATAACCTTACCCAGCAGTTCAAAGGAGAAATTGAGGACTATATTATAAAATATTTATATGAATTTGCACAAAAATATAACACACGTGATGAATTTATCCATGAAATATCAATAATCAAAGAATCCGACACCCTTGATGAACGTGCCGACAGAATTTCATTAATGACACTACATTCCTCAAAAGGTCTTGAATTTAAATGCGTATTTATTGTGGGGCTGGAGAACGGAATTTTACCGCTTTACAGGGCGCAAACGCAGGAAGAACTTGAGGAAGAAAAACGGCTTTTGTATGTTGGTATGACACGTGCAAAACAAAGGTTATTTTTGAGCCGCGCACAAAAAAGACATATGTACGGAAAAATTGAACACTTTGATATTTCGCCGTTCCTTTCAAAAATAGAAAATGATTTAATAACACTTTCACAATACGAAAGAGAGCATGTTCAGAAAGAAAATTCTCACCAGCTGAGTTTATTTTAAAGATCATTTTAATATAATATTTTAGCGTTTCATTGTTTTCAACTGGGCTTTCATCTCTGGTGTAACTTTATAAGATTCTATACACTTTTGAATAGCTTTATTGAAAATCCAATCCTCCAGCTTAGAATGTTTAAAGTATTCATATGTTCTGTCCGGAAAATTAATACAACATATTGATACAGCCCAGGCTATACCCATTTTTGCATAATAATCATTTGTTCTAAGTTTATCCAACGTTGCAAGTACAGGCGCCAAATACTTTTCATTAACAAAAAAGCTCAAAAGCATAACAACTGCAAATCTTATTTCGTATTCTTTATTTGATGTGAGATAAGTCTGCAAAAAATCCCATACAAGTTCTTGATTTTGTCTGGTGAATTTTAATCCGTTGCAAAAACAGTCGCACACCGACCAGTTATTTATTTTAGGGATAAATTCTTTTACATACCGCAGAATAACGTCAGGAGTGTCTTTTATTAATCCGATAATCATTCCTTGCAGCATAACTTCTTCCATATAAATGGTTTCATTAACAGCCAGATATTCCTGCCAATTTTCGGAAGCATAAATTTCTTTAGCAAGCTTGCGCAGCTTTGGCAGCCGTACCCCAAGAACGTTGTCAATATCTGGCAATAGGGACGACGAAAACTTTTGGTAATCTGCCTCAGCAAGTTCTAATAACTTTTGTCTGATCTCTTTTTTCATGACATTATAAATTATATCATAACAGATTTGTTTTGAAAATGTACTATAATAAGTTGATTGCTTAAAAATTTAAACATGCTATATTACAGGTATGATGAAAAAAAATATAAAGAATTTCTATAGAATAATAAAAGTCAGAGTAAAACGCACGGCTTCCAATATAGGGCTTTTGCGCCAACTCCGCCACAGAAATTATGTTCGTAAAAACGAACGGAATAAAAAACTGTATAATTTTATATTAGCTGATGAATTTATTGAAAAATGCAAAACTGGTAAAAAGACAGAAAATATAAATGATTACTATATACATCTTTATGAATTTGAAGATGCATATATTTCAAATTGTAAAAACTGTGCATTTGTCCAAAAAGTTATCGACGGGCAGCTGTATACCCTGAAAGAATCAGCCGGCGTAATCGGCAGACTTGATGAGCCGGTAATGCAATATGCGCCGCCATATGATCTGACAAAAAATAATCAGGAAGAAGATGAAGTGTGTATGTTATGTTATCTTCTGGGAGAAAATTACTGGCATTATATTTTCGATATAATTCCACGGCTTATGATTATGCTTAAACGCGGCTTTAAAGGCAAATTCCTTATAAATAATACCTGGTGTGCACGTACCTTTATGGATTTGTTAAAAATGCCGGCAGAAAGACTTATTATAAACGATTGCGGTACAGTAATACACGCCTCTAAAGTTTATCTTTTCAGCGAAATGTACGGGATAGAGCTGCACGGACAACTTTTGGAGGATACAAGGAACTTTTTGATAAGTGAAGCTGAAAAAAATTACGGACCGCTTGAGGATAACTCCTACCCTAAACGAATTTATGTACCGCGTGTGGCACGCCGCAAAATCATTAATGAGCAGGAAATAATTGAACTTTTAAAATACTACGGATTTTCAATTATGGTGCCTGAAAAATGCTGTATTCACGAACAAATGAAATACTTTTATAACGCTGACATAATAGTTACTCCTCACGGCGCAAACTGCGCAAATCTTTTATTTACAAAAGAGGGTGCATCAATGGTGGAATGTTTCGGACACATGTGGGTCAATCCGTGTATGATTAATACAATTGCGCTGCTGGAAACTGATTACCATATGGTCTGTGAACGACTTGCCGATTACAGTAAGGATGCACACAAATTTTCAGATTATAAAATTAACCCGCTGATAATGGAATGCACTATAAAACGCATTATTGAATTTAGAGCACTTGCTTATGATGAAGAGTTAAAAATCGGACCTCAACCGGAGAGTAAATCCTGATACGCATTATAAGCCCTTATAAGTTTTGAATTGTTCTGAATTTCATAAATTCTTATAAGCGCCCACTGTGAATGCGAATTACATTCCTCTTCTGTCATATAACCGGCAGCCGCCGAGGCACGCAGACTTTTGTCAATAGTGTTATATAATTTGCCCAAAGTAATATTGCTCATTCTGTGAATCGGTCTGGAAAAATAATCACACAGTCCGCCTGAATTGTATTCCAGTGTTTTGTATAACTTTTCAAGTGTAGTTTTTACATCGGATAATTCATATTCTAAAAAAGCTATAACCTGCTCTTTGGTACCGTGCCTGTAGACGTACGTTTTAACCTTTTCAATATTACTTTTGGTAAGCCCGTGTTGAATATCAAAATTCGTATTAATAATTTCATTTATATGTTTGTTAATATCACGTGCTTGGATGCCTAAAGCTTCAGCAAGAAGTATTCTGTCGCCGCGTTTTGTGAAAGAATTTTTAAGCGGTCGAAAACGCTTGAGCGGACGTTTTTTCATCATTTCAAGAAACTCTGTTTTTGTAATTTCATGTTTCATTACATCTTTGATATCTATTGAATGTTCTTTAAGAAAAGAAATTTTTTGCCGGCTGGTAAGCTTTTGAGATTCGAGTATTTCGTATATTTCTAAATAACTAAGTCCGCTAACAGGATTGACAGAAAAATTTTCCACTTATTCAGTACTCCTTTTTTTATTAATATACAGGACTTTATTTAAAAATACAATATTTACATAACTTTAACATGAATTGTTATGATTAATAAAAATATGTTATGATGTAAAAGTAGGAGTTAAGGAGGTAATAAATGAAAAAACTTTTAAAACTGTTATTATCAATGTTGGTTATTATCTGCGGAGCGGGCGCAGTGTTTGCATTCCCTGATGTTTCCGACACACACTGGGCAGCAAGCCAAATTAAAGAATTATCAGAAAAAGGCGTAATCGTGGGCTATCCAGACGGAACATTCCAGCCGGATGACAATGTCACCCGTGCAGAATTTGCAGCAATGGCAATAAAAGCACTGGGACAACAACACGCACAAATCGCCCAACCTATTAATTTTACTGATATAGATAAAGAGTTCTGGGCGTATGATGCCATACAAAAATCAGTTTATTTTGAATTAATATCCTGTCCGGAGTCAGGTCAACCGTTCAGACCGAATGATTCAGTATCCCGCGCTGAATCTATTTCCGTTGCAGTAAATGCACTTACAACAGAACAAATCAGCAAATATAAAGCCATGGAAGTTCTTAACGCTAAATATAAAGACGTAAAAGAAGTTCCTGAATGGTTTGTTATACCGGCAGGAAAAGCAGAGATTTTGAACATGCTTGTCACAATGCCTTCAGAAAGCAAAAATATATCGGCAGAACGTCCTGCAACCCGTGCAGAAGTAGCCGCAATACTATACACAATGATGGAACAGGCAAAACTTAACCCTAACGCCAAACTTGCAGAAGCAATGCGCAAAAAAACAGGTGAAGGTTATATAATTGCAGGTGCAACAATAGAAGGCAGTATCGGCATAATACCGGCAGGTTCAGTCATACCGGTTGAGATAACAAATTATATTTCTTCCCAATCCTCAAAACCAGGAGAAATGTATGTTGCAAGGGCCGCACAAAATTATGTAACACGCGACAAATTTATTCTGGTAAATAAAGGCGCGAATTTAAAAGGTCAGTTGTCAGACGTCAGAGCCGGCAAATGGTTTGTAAGAAACGGCGTACTTGTGCTTGATAATTCGTTGATGACAACTGTTAATGATCAGACAGTACAGTTTGCCGCAAGCGGAAGTATCACAAAAGACCGCAACTGGTTTATGCAATTTGTAAGAGCGGTGTTTAAAGGTGAAAAACTTAATGTACCGGCAGCCGGTATAATTAAGATGACAGTCCTTAAACCAATTAAGGTTGACCTCACTAACGGCTGGATTATTGAGGAGTAAAAAAACAATGAACTGTTGTTTCTGAAGTGAATAAGTGTGTTAAGAGCGCGCTGATTTGCAGACGAAGCAACAGTTTAATATATCCCCTTCCTTTGTCATTGATAATTTCAACAGCATTATCAATGCTAAGGACTTGAAATTTTACGAGCGATAGTGTATAATGGGAATATGAAAGACAAATTACCGAGGAAGTATAGAATAATCAGTAGGGTGCGTCGTTCTGACGCACCGGAAAACCTTGTATCTTCGCGTTATGTCGACCGGCATAATGGTGATGCCGGCTATGCAAAAACGGCTGAAACCCTTGT
>CALUQJ010000027.1 GCA_944322865.1 Candidatus Gastranaerophilales bacterium | reverse complement strand
TGGTCAACGGCACAAGACGTGTTCACAAAACGCCTAGAAGTAGCAACACGCCAGATGAATACAGAAGAAAAACTTGCAGGTTATAAAGACACAAAGGAATTTGTTAATGAACTTAAAAAGTACATCAAAATAACAAGAGTATGTGACAACAATAACATAACTAAATGTTTTGACAAAGAAGTCATCTGGAATGCAGACGAAGATCCAGTAGATATGTCTAAAATAAAAACCGCAGAAAGTTTCGGGTTGGATTGGGTAACCCCGGACGGAAATTCTCCGAAAACAGTAGCGGTACAGTTCGCAAACGGTATAAACGCAGTTATCGCCTATAATCCGAATGCAACACAAGATCCGTATAATAATCAGTTTAGCGCAACATCATACAGCATGGCAATTCTTTACGATGTATCCGGTAATAAGAACCCGAACACAAACGGAAAGGATATTAACCATATAAATGTAACAAAATTAGAAGGCGTAACAGGCTGCTTGATACCTGAAGACGAATTAGGATTTTGCATAAGCCAGATATTGACACATAGTAGTTATGGTTATTTAACCAAAGCAGAATGTGAAGCACAAAAGGGGGATTTAGGGATAGAAGTATGTTACTGGGATGACGATTATTGGGCAGGTGCAGTAAAGGCATGTGGCGGAGTCCAAAACATGCCAACGCAAGCCCAACTGGAACAATTAGCGGCATATATATATCCGGATGCCGATGAAATAAAAGGAGGCTATATCACAACCAATGCAAACTGGGATGCGGATCGAGCTTCGCTCTTCACAGCCCAGTCACCTTATTCCTCCTACTTCTACATTTGGTCCGGGCAGGGCAGCCTGTACAACGCGCACTTTCGCTACTTCAACCCTACCCGCACGATCTGGAGCAACGACAAACGCAACATCAGCAACCTACTCGCGGTGTGTATTGGTGAACCGTAACGATCGACTGCGGCTCGCATTGACCAGTAAGAGGACACAGTCCTCTTATTGGAAGGGAATAAGGAAATAGGGGAATAAGGGAATAAGTTCTTTACAAAAATAAGGCAATGCATAAATCTTGCGTTGCCTTATTTTTATTAAAACCGTCGCGCTTTAGCGGTTTCTCAGAGTGTAAGAGTGGACCTGTCCGCCCCCACCCGAATTTCTAAGTTCGCGTTGCTTACTAAGAAATTCTGCCCTCCCCCATGGGAGAGGGCGAAAAACCGCTAAAGGACATTGATGATAATAAGCCGACTTTTAAGTCTGTAACGGATTTTAAGTTCGAGTAAAAGGCGGCAACACAAATCTCGTTCCAATGTATAAAAGTGGACCTGTCCACCCCCATAGGAGAGGGCAAAAAAACGCTAAAGACGCACCACGAGCTAGCCCCTTAAAGTAAAGCGGTTGTTGGTGAAATTTGCTAAGATTAATTAATGATACGAACTTAACGTCTTAGCGTCTTATAGTCTTAACGTCTTGTTAATAAGGCAACTCACGCATTGCCTGATTTCCTCATTCCCCTATTCACTTAAAAACAGGCAATGGATAATAAATATCACATTGCCTGTTTTTGGGTTGTTTATTTCAGTTTACTTTTATTGAAGTGGCATTATTTCATCAATATAATCAAAGTATGTGCTTTCAGTATTTGGTGTTGAACCAAGGTTTTCTATGTTCATTTTGCCTGAAGTACGATTGGTTATATTAATCTGACCACCGCCTGCATATGTATCTTTTACTCTTGCAAGTCCGGTAAATTCAGCGTTAATATTACCGCGTTTTGAAATTATTGATCTTACATCCGCCTTGTCATACTGATCATCCTGTGCCTTAATATTGATGTCACCGATAGAAAGTATATCTGATTTGTATGCGTAGTTTGTGTCGTTAAATGTCAGTGCATTACCTTCTTCACCGATTTCTCCTGCTGATATGAGTGAGAAACCTTTTGCTTCAATATTCGGTTTTGTCGCATTTGCTGCTGCATTTTTTATAGAACCAACATTACCGTCTTTATCAACATCTGCAAGAAGGATTACACGACCGTCGGCTTTAATATGATCAATATTCATATCTGTACCGTCAGACGCAAGATTGATTACATAGTCGCCAGTTGTTCCTTTGGTATCGTTAGTTTCTGCGTTGATTTTACCGCCGACTTTGATATTTATTGATTTAGTTTTATCAATCTGATCAGCTGTCGGACCGTATGTGTAACCGCCGCCGCTGGAACCGGTTTCTACACCGATTTTACCGTTGTTAACTTTAATATTTAAGTCACGACCTGCTGAAATTTGTGTGTTATCTGTACCTAAATTCAATACAGAACCGTCTTCTAAGTTGATGTTGACATCTTTTGAGGCATTAAGATTAGCATCGTCACGTTTAGCTGTTGTGTCACCTAACCAGAGATGTGAATTTTTGTTGTCCACATTTATATTTTCAGCTGTTGCGTTGCCGCGGACTTTGATACCTTTTGTACCGATGTTTTTAATATTCATATCGTTCTTGGCAATGAATTTAGCGTCTTTATCTATGATTATTCCGCCTTTTTCGCTTGTGCTTTCAAGATTGATATTGCCTTTTTCAAGGTTATAAGCACTGCCGTTCAAATTCATAGCTGCTACACTGCTGTTTTTGAAATTGATATCAGCATTTTTATTGATAATCTGTCCGGTTTGTCCCATTGCAAGCGTGCCGGCTTTGTTTTCAATATTAACATCACCATTTTCGTTGATAATGGTACCGTCAAGATTCATACCTTTGATACCGGCATTTCTGATTGTTGTTTTTGCATTGTTTTCAATAATCGCGTCTGAACCGATTGTAAGGTTTTGACCTTTGTTGGAAATCATCAATTCGCCTTTGTTTTGAACAAGACCGTTAACTTCCATATTGCCGGCTAAGTTATAAAGCGTTGTTGACGCATTGTTTTTAACTTCACCATCTAATTTCATACCGTTTTTGCCGGTATTTTGAACATACAATTCATCGTTGTTGTTCAACAACTGACCTTCTTTTGTCAGGTGTAAACCGTTTGATTCTTTTGCACTTGTAATATTCATTTTACCGTTACTGTTTTCAACTTTACCACTGATTACAAAATCGCCGGCCCAGTTTGATACAGCGGTTGATCCATTGTTTTCAATGTTACCTTTGATGTTCATACCGTTTTTACCAGTGTTTGCAATTTTAATTTCATTATCGTTTGTCAATAGAGCATCAGCCCCAATTGTTAAATTAGAATTGTCAGTACCGTTGTTTACTATTTCTAATTTACCGTTATGATTTTCTATTTTAGCATTTACGAGTAAATTACCGCCGCGGTTAGTTATATTTGTAACACCATTGTTTCTGATATGTGAATCAACCCTTGCACCTGCTTCTGATGTATTTAAAACAGTAACTTTACCGTTTAAATTATCAATAACAGAACCTTCAGCAAGATACATAGTACCGTTGCCTGTGTTTGAAAGACTTATGTCACCGTTTTCGTTACCGATAGCTCCGCCAAGAACCAAATTGCCGTTCTGGTTAACTACAGAAACTTTTTGATTTTCGCCTAACGCGTTAACTATGCCCAAAATGTTTGTTCCGCCTTCTCCTGTGTTGAAGATAGAAACATCACCATCCATAGCCATTATGCCTGCTTCATTATCTTGAGTGCCTGCTATATTAAGAGCGTTACCGGAGTTTTTAACAGTAATTCTGTTGCCCGCTTGTACTGCTACACCGTTAAAGTTCAAATCACCTGTCTGATTGTCTATAACAGTACTACCATTATTCATAATGAAGCCTTTATGATTTAAACCACCCTTACCGGTGTTTGTAATTACAGTTGATGCATCAGTATTGATAACAATTGCATTTTCACCGATATTCAACGCATTACCGTCATTGGTAATTGTTAATTTACCATTACTGTTATTAACAACACCATTTACATCTAAATCACCTTTAACGCTCCAGATGTTTGTTGTGCTGGTGTTTTCAACAGTACCGTCAAGTGTAAGTCCTTCTTTTCCGGAATTTATAATTTGCAAATCGCCGTTGTTTACGATTTTTGAGTTTTCGGTCAAATGCATTTTAGGACCAGCGTTAGACAAATTCATTTTGCCTTTTTCATTTTCGATTGTACCGTCAATGATATAATCGCCAGCCCAGTTTGTTAAAGCGGTTGAACCTGAATTTTTAACTTTACCGAACATTTTGAAACCTTCTGATCCGGTGTTTGCAATTTTAATTTCGTGGTTGTTAGAAATTTCAGCAGTCTTGCCAATTTCTAAACCAGAACCGTTGTTTACAATAGTTAAACGACCGTTTTGGTTGTTGATTTTCCCGCCGATAACGACTTTTCCGTTGTTGCTGGACAGCAGAGTTACACCGTCATTGGTAACGTTTCCGTTAACAGTCATTCCGTTTTCACCGCGGTTTACAAGTCTTAATTCGCCGTTGTTATTAATTTTTGCAGATGAACCAACATTTAATTCACCTGCATTATTGATAACTGATGTTTTACCGTCAGTGTTTGTAAGTTCACCTGTTATAACAGTATTTGACTGTCTGTTGTTTAAAAGTATATCGCCTTTGGTATTTTCTACTTTACCTACAACTCTCAAATCCTGAGAACCGTTATTATTCAGTGTGATATCGCCTTTGCCGTTATTCTTAACAAGACCGGCAATATTTATACCGCCATCGCGTACTTCTGTTTTAATAACGATATTGCCATCTTTTAATGCAATTGTATTACCGGTTTTCATTTCAGTTGAGTTAACAAGAGCATTGAATAAGATGTCTGATTTTTTAACAGAAGTTAATAATTCTGAATTATTAACACCCGCCAACAAAGCACCGTGTGCTGTTACCACTGCGTCTTTTGCAACAATATCAATATCTCCGGCTGATAAAACTTTACCGGCAATTGTTACATCTGCCGTACCGTGTTTAAGGCTGTCTATATTACCTGTGTAATTGTTATCCATATATTTTTTATAATCAGTTTGGGAAGGTGTGTAAACAGATAATGCACCGACATTCAAAACACCGCTTGAGCCTACTACCATGCCGTTCGGAGAAATGAATATAGCGTGTCCGTCATAGAAGTTGCCGTCACGCATTGAGTTAACTATACCGTTAATATTAATTGTATGGTCTACAAGGTTTACAAATTTGGATACGTTTTCTTCACCGTATTTGAAAATTAAATTTGCAATGTCGCCTTCGCTCAATACAAAGTTACCGTAATGTCTGAAACCAATATCACCTTTCATGTCTGTAGGATTGATATTATAGATGCCATTAACACCTTCAACTCCTGAAATGTCTGTTGCCAGAGCATTTAAACCGAATGTCTGCGGCATAAGAAAGCCAACCGATAACGCCGCTGCCAACATTTTGCTTTTGCTAATAAATTTCATAAACTCACACCTTATCCTTTCATCATAAGTGAATTAAATTTATATAAATAGTTACATATTTTCCCTATATATCTATATAACATTTAAGCATAAAAAAATTTGTCAATATATAAAGAATTGTTACGAAAATAGCAAAAAAATATTTCACTAACTTTATAACGCATATGCAAATATCATTTAATGGAATTAAAAATTTATACATTGGTCAAAAACAATATGATAAAACAGGAAGTTATGTAACTCCGGATGGTTTTGTTAAGCATGGCTGCAAGCACTACACAGTAGTAAAATTAAGATGCAATCTAACCAATGACGAAAGCGGAAATGATCTGGACAAATTTAAGCTGGCTCTTGCAAAATCAGGAAAACAATTTTCAGATAATTGTATTAATCATACAGAGCCGAATAAATTTGAATTGCTGCTGACAAGACAGGACATTAATGACCCGGCGCAACGAAATATTTCAATGTCTGATTTTACAATTAACGGGTATGATATCCTCCTTAACGAAAAAGAAACATTACCGGTGTATACATATATGGCTCATCTGACAAGAAAAATAGCTAATCTGCCGGAGGTGTCTGATGCTCAAAAATACTATTCTAATCTTATAAATAAATCAGTAGATGAAGAAGCAAGAAAATTCATCGAACTGTACTAATTTTTATGGTATTATCACTAATATGAGTAAAGAATTTTACAATGAAATAACTCTTCTTAAAGCACTTGCAATAATGCTCGTTGTTTCAGGGCATCTGGAATTTTCACTTTTAGGAATTTTCCCGCCTTATTCATTCCAGCTTGCATTGTTTTTCTTTATCTCAGGGTATCTGTTTAAAGACAAATACCTGAACGATGTTCAGACATATCTGAAACACCGAGTAAAAAGTCTTTTAGTGCCTTATTTTTTGTATTCGGCATTTTATACCCTTGTCACGATTTTTATATACAAATTAACCGGTGTATTCTGGGGTGATGAAATAAATCTCAAAAACTTCTTTATAACACCTTTTCTTAACGGACACCAATTAGATCTGTCATGCCCTCTGTGGTTTGTAACCCAATTGTTTATAACAATGGTCGTATTCTTATATCTGATGAGAGTTTTAACGCAAAAAACAGAAAACAAATTTGTACATCTCGGATTTTTTGCAATAATCGGACTCGGGGCAATACCTTTATCTAAAGTCATAGACTTAAATCCTATAAATCTTCTTGTTATAAGAACTATGTTCTCGCTGTTCTTTGTTTATCTCGGGTATTATTACAAAAATTATATTAAAGACAGCTATGATATTTTTACACCTAAAATCGCCGGCTGTGTAATATTTTTACAATCAGTAATGTGGCTGTTTAACCGTGATTATGATCCCGAGCACGGCATTGGACTGAGTTATGTGCTTGTATGGGCAAGATTTGATGACCAGATGATTGTCCCGATTATAACGGCAATTACAGGTATCTGGGCATCTCTTTTTATTACAAAAATCTTCTATCCGTATCTAAAGGATGTAAAATTCTTACAGCAAATGGGGCAGGTTACATATCATATTATGGCAAATCATCTTCTCGTAATGTTTATTCTGACGGCTATATTTATGAAGATAAACGGCGTGCCTTTTGCAGAACGTGCAGACCACGATATTTACTGGATTTACAACCCTGTACAGAACACTTACTTTTTCTTTGTAATGACAATGATTATCACAACATATATTGGTGTTGCGCAGCAAAAAACTTACAAATTTATTCAAGAAAAATTTACATCTTTAACCACATTGCATCATAAGGATTCAAGCGGACAGTAAGTTCTTTATTCTTGACTTTTGCACGAACCATTTTGTCGGTCAAAAGGTCTTTTAAATAAATATCTTTTTCTTTTTTGCCAAAATCATCGTCTACAAATATAACAGTGGCATTACTTCTGCGTTTTGAAAGATTATTTATTACAATAATTCTATCTGTATCATTTTCTCTTTCGTAAGCAAATACATCTGGAGATTCTGTTTTTACCTGCACAAAAGTACCGCGTGACATTACAGGATATTGTTTTCTGACTTTTATTAATTTTTTCACGCGTTCATAAACTTTATTGTTGTAAGTGCCTTTTTGCGAAACTGCATTGTCAAATACGGTTTTTGCAATTGGTCCTCTGTTAATATCGCGGCTGTCAAAATAGCTAAGAAGTTTAGGTGTATTTTTTGAATTTTTCTGTGACTGCTGTTTATTTTCACGTAATCTTGCACTTCTTTTTGCATTAGCAAAGTTATTTTGCACCCCTATTTCGTCCCCGTAGTAAATAATCGGTACACCAGGAAGTGAGAGCAAAATAGAAAACGCCATTCCTATACGTTCAGGATTGTTATCAAGGAAATTGGCAAGACGACCGCTCACACCGTAACCTTTTCTGAATGTTGCCCCTTTAGGCGCTAAATCTTCATATAAAAGCGCACGGGTTTCAGGATCAACCATTTCGAGTGTCAATTCATCATGCACGCGTAAAAATATTGCCCATGAAGCAGAAGGCGGAATTTGAGGAGTATGTTTGTACGCCTTCCAGAAATAACTATTGTCGGCTGAAACAAGTGATGCCCAGATAGCCGGCATGTATGGAAAATGATAGGCAATTTGAACTTCATCAGTTCTAGTTATTTCTTTTTCTTCGCCTTTTATCGTTTCCTTGAATTTTCTTTCAGTGCCGAAATACGGCAAAATTTTATTCGGATGCTGACATGCTTCTGCCTGAATAACAGAACGCGGTGCTATTGCCTGCAAAAAGTCACTCAAAATAGTTATAATTCTATGGGTATCAGGCTGGTTTTCAGCGTTTGTACCTGCATCTTTTATCAAATAAGGTATTGCATCCATTCGGAATATATCAACGCCCAAATTTGCCCAGAATGCAATTGTTTCAAGATTATAATACAATACCTCCGGATTTTTCCAGTTAATATCCGGCTGGAACGGATAAAATGTATGATATACGTAATAATCCTTGTTATTAATCGTCACTTTGCGGTAATGATTATCGGTATTTTCAGGGAAAATCAAGCGTCTTTTGGAGATTTTACCATTATCCTCTTTGTAATCAACTACGTAGCCGAGTTTTTCATCTTTATATTTTGTGTATTCAGGAAGTTTTTCTCTGACAACAAAATAATTCAGTTTATCTAAATCACCTTTAAGTGCCTCCTGAAACCACGGGTGCTGGTCAGAAAAGTGGTTTAATACAAGATCTGCTTTTATTTTAAACCCTTTTGATTGAGCCGCAGAAAGAAACTGCTTAAATTCAGTCATACCACCGAGTTCCTTACGTACATCACGCGGATTTCTTACATCAAAACCTGCATCACCCATAGGAGAATCTGCAAATGGCAATACATAAATCGTGGTTACGCCGAGTTCCTTTAAATAATCCAGCATTTTAATGTCTTCTTTAAAGGTATTCGGTTTAATTGAATTTGATACCCCAAACTGATCAGCATAAAACATATAAATAACTTCATCCTTGTACCAGTCGGATGTTCTGTTTTTATCCTGTTCAATAAGATTGTCCGGACGATTTTCTTTTGCATTTCGTGCTATTTCAACAATATTTGCATAAATCGTATCGGTATTTTCAGTGCCGTAAATTTTTGCAATTGCAGCCTTCATTTCTTTTTCCAGCTTTGCCGGTATTATTTCGTCATTTTGGCTCTCATTTTCAACAATACTGTTATTTGCTGCTATTTTAACCGGTAATGCGGAGAAAACCGGAAGAGCAAATGTATTCAAGGTAAACGCTGAAATTACAAAAAGCGCAGTTATTTTATTTTTAATCATAATTCTAATCTCCAATATGATTATAAAATAAATATTCTTATAAAAATCAGGCAGGTTGGTTATTGTTTCATAAGTTAATAATTTATTTTATTAATCTGTTTTCCTGCAAGCCATGTGCTAAGATTTTCAAATACAATTTTAGCGCGTAATTCCATTGATTCCTTTGTCGCAAAAGCAACGTGAGGAGTAACAATTGTATTTTTGGAATGTAAAAGCGGATGCTCAATATCAAGCGGCGGTTCTGTTTCAAAAACATCAATTCCCGCCCCGCTTATGCGGTTTTGATTAAGCGCATCGGCAAGCTCCTGAGAATTGACAACCCCTCCGCGCGCCGCATTTATGAGAATTGCTGTTTGTTTCATATAAGATAAGGTTTCTTTATTGATTAGATTTTTTGATTTATCCGTAAGCGGGCAGTGCAGCGTTACAATATCTGATTTCTCAAGCATTTCTCTTAATGGTAAATATGTAATTAAATCAGTATCTTTTTTATTAGAAAAACCATTATACGCAATTATTTTAGCGCCAAATGCACTGCATAAATTTGCAGTTGTCATACCGATTGCACCTGTACCTATTATACCGACTGTTTTACCTTTTAAAAGATTTCCGACAAGTCCGTCTTTTGTTTTTCCTTCTCTTGCACGTTTATCTACCGCTGGAACATTACGTAAAAGAGATAGCATCATACAAATTGTCAATTCTGCAACAGAATCGTTTGAATATCCAGAGGCATTGCTTACGGCTATATTCATTTCCTTTGCAGCAGCAAGATCAATGTGGTCAACGCCTGTAAACGCTACGTCTATGAATTTTAATTTTTTGCATGCGCGTATAACTTCACCTTTTAAAGGCATATTGGCAAGAATAATTACATCTGAATCTTTTGTTTGCTCAATAAGTTTTTCAATATTATCAGTCTTTTCAAATATTTTAAAGGTATGTCCTTCTGTTCTTAATTTTTCTGCATATTTATCCAGAAGTTCATTGCTTATACCGAGTGATTCTAATAAAACTATATTCATAAATTTCTCCTTTTGTAATCATAAAGAGTTATTCGGGCGAACCGGTTTGTGCGCTATAAAAGCAAATACAAAACATATAATACCAAATAAAATTCCGAACATCATAGTTAAATGGTAAGAGTTCATAAATGCTTTTTCATAAACTAATCCGTCTTCTAAAAACAGCTTTTTAAAACACTCAAATAGTGTTATTGTAACTGCAACCCCTAGAATATTCCCCATATTTCGGGATAATGCAAGTATTCCGCTTGCAATACCAAGCTGCGACTTGTCAACACTTGTCATGATTGCCGTGTTAGAAGGTGATTGGAAAAGTCCGTTCCCGATCCCCATAATACCTGAGGCTAAAACTATCTGCCACATCTGAACATTTTTGCTGTATAAAGTAAACATTATAAGTGCAGTACAAAAGACTACAGGTCCCGCTAACGTTAAATACCGGCTTCCGTATTTACCTGCAAGTCTTCCGCAAATAGGCGCTGTTACAGACAATGTTACAGAATAGGGTAAAATCAATAATCCGGTTACAAAAGCATTATATTCCATAATTTCCTGCAAAAAGAACGGCAGAAGTATACTGTTTGTATACATTGCCATATAGGATGTCATAACCCCTAAATTCCCGAATGTAAATGTTTTTATTTTAAAAAGTGAAAAATTTATCAGCGGATAATTTATATGGTGATCTCTTATATAGAAAAACGCACCAAAAACAAGGGTTATTAAACCAAGAATAATAATTTTAAGTGATGTCCAGCCCCAGGTGTGCCCCTCTGATATTGCAAGCAAAAGTGCAAAAAGAGCCACGCTGAAATATAAAAATCCTTTGTAGTCAAATTTAAAAACTTTTTCATGCGTAACATGCGATGGCAGCATTTTCAAAGAATAATAAGCCCCTGCAAGCGCAACAGGAATACAAGGGATAAAAATAGCATGCCAGTTAAAATAATTAATCAAAATTCCGCCCAATGCAGGTCCACTCATTCCGCCTACGGCAATAATACCACCGTTTAATCCCAATGCCTTGCCGCGACGTTCGTTTTTAAATATTGTTGCAATAATCGCCTGAGCGTTCGAAAGCATTATAGATGCCCCGAGTGCCTCTATGCAGCGGTATGTAATTAGCAGTCCGAAATTCGGAGCGGTTGTATTCAAAAAAGAACCTAACGCAAATATTAAAAAACCGGCTGCATATAATTTATTCTTAGGTAATATATCACCGAGTTTGCCGAAAAAAGGCAAAAATACTGTTAATACCAGCATATAAGCAATTACAACCCACTGTATCATTGACATATCGACATGCAAATCCTGCGACATAGGATACAATGCAAGGTTTACTGTTGTACTATCCAGCATAGCAATAAAATTGCCGATAACTGTAATTACAAATATTGTCCATTTAATCTCTTTTGTTGTGCTCATAAAATAATTGTATCATAGACACTTAAAATTTTATATTATTGTTATATTTCTTTAATATTTGTGTACAAAGAATTTTTCGTGTTAACATGTTTATTATGAAGTGGAAAAATTTAAGCAGAAAAAACAGAGCTTATTTAATGGCTGCCCTTACACTTGTCGGAATTTTAGTCTGGGCATTTGTATCAGCCGGTATTATTACGCATAATTTTAATCGTAGTCAGGTAACAGGAGAACAGGACAGAAAAGAAGCTGTTATTAACGGTATAATCCTGACTGAAACAAAAGATGAAATGAAATACTGGGAAATTTACGGTGAAACCGGACGGTATGACAGTAATAACGAAGTTGCAATGCTCACCAATGTTTTAGGAAATTTTTACAAAGACAATGAAGTTTCAATGAGTTTTCAGTCAACCAACGGAACTTATAATTCCGTAAAAAAACAGATTACATTATATGATGACACATTTATTGTAATAAAAGACGGCACAACGCTAGAGGCAGACAGACTTGTCTGGTCAGGAAATGATGAACCAATTATTGCAACAGGCAATGTTAAAATAACACGTAATGAACGGCTTTTAACACTTGCGGATAAGGTTGAGATAAGTCCTGATTATGAACATTTTAAGGTTAGCGGAAACACAGTTTCTAAAATTTATGATACTAAGGAGAAATAATGAAAAGAATTTTTACAGCTTTATTAATCGCTGCATTTACATTTGGACTCGGGGTTTTTGCCTCAGATCTGGTTATTGAATCAAAAACGCAATCATTTAATGAAAACGAAAATAAAATCAAATTTGACGGCGACGTAAAGGTTACAATAGACGATATGAAAGTTGTCGGTGATTCTGCGGATGTTAATATAACAGATAAACAACAGCTTGATACTGCAACATTCTATGACAAACCTTATGCCTATGAAGTTAAAAAGAATAAGAAACGCGAAGTTAAAGCTAATATCTTAAAAGTATCATTAATTACAAAAGTTGTAAGAGCTGAAGGCGATACGCAATCAATAATTTTTGACGGGAAAACACCAATCGCAGTTATAAACGCAGATGTTCAGGAATATGATACCCAAACCGGAGTAATGACGGCAACCGGTGCGGTAACAATTCATTATAAAGAATTGGAAACTTTTTCGAACAAAGCAAAAGTAAAAACCGATAAAAACGGAGATCTTAAGAACATTGAACTTATCGGTGCCGCTCGTATAAAAGAAAAAAGCAACGAATCATTTGCAGACAGATTCGTTTATGATTCTTCAACTGATGTTTTAACAGCACACGGAAACACAACTTCAAAATCAATAAACGAAGACGGAAGCACATTTGTTTTAAAAGCAAACTATCAGGAATATACAAAAGCTAAGAATATCTTCAATGCAAGCGGAAATGTCCGCGTTTGGTATCAGGACTACTACGCAGTAGGTCCTAAGGTTACAGTGTATCCGTCAGCAACAACCGGTAAACCGAATGATATTTATATGAACGGGCGTTCAAGTATTACGCAGGGCGTCAGAACGATTTATGCAGACAGAATCAGAATGACTGTTGATCCAAAAGATTTTAAAGCCGAAGGTAATACAAGAACCGTTATTAAAAATATCGGCTCCGGCAGTACTCCTGATGACGAAAACGATATGGGTTTAGGGTTATAAAGGTATAAAAAATGGGTAATACAAAAGCAGACAAGGCTATTGAGGCATATAATAAAAAAGATTATCAAAAAGCTATTGATTTATTCAGTTCTGTTTTGGAAACAGAACAATCCAGTGCAGAATTATACAATAATATTGCACTTTGTTATTACAATACCGGAGATTTTGATAAAGCAGAAAAAAACTTTCTGAAAGCACAGAATTTAAACCCTAAATTAGCTCAGGTTTATATAAATCTTGCGGATATATATTATAAGAAAAAAGAATATATGAATGGTATTCAGCTTTTGAGTCAAGGTATTTACGAAATACCTGATAATCTTGTTTTAAGACATTATCTGGCGAGATTTTATATGGAAGATGCAAGGCTGGATCTTGCGATAGATGAATTATACAAAATCCTTGAAGAACAACCGGATAATTATGATGCATATTATGATCTGGCAAGGGTAAATTTTGAGCTTGGAAATTACGATGTTGCAATAGAAAATTTTGAGAATGTGCTTGAGTATAAAGACAATAACGAATGGCTTTACTATTATCTGGCACAGGCTTATGAGGCTAATAATGAAGTTGATAAAGCTATTTCAAACTACCTCAAAGCAATAGCGGTGAATTACAACTTTATACCTGCATATAAAAAAGTCGGGATATTGTTTTTAGCGCGCGGTGATTACGAGGATGCAATAGAGTATTTTGAGGATTATCTTGAAAAAGACATTCCGGTAGAAGAAGTTAAACAGGTAAAAGAATTAATAGCAAGGATAAAGAAAAAGCAGGCACATGGACAATAGTAAGTATTGGATAGCATTTTCAGCAATAGAACAGATAGACAGCAATTTTATTCAGCGGCTATACAATTACTTTGGTGATATAAAAACAGCTTTTGAAGCCGGAACAAAGGATTTGTCGCAAATTGAAGGGTTGAGTGTAAAGAAAGCCGAAAATTTTGTGAAACACAGAGATAAAATTGATCCGGATAAAGCAATAAATTTGGTCGCAGAACGAGGAATAAAATTTTACACATTTGAGGATGAAAAATATCCGCAGCTACTTCATAATATAGACAATCCGCCTTCTGTTTTATATTTCAAAGGCAGTCTTGACGAATGCAACTTAAAGAAAACTCTTGCAGTTGTAGGCTCAAGACGCGCTTCAAGTTATGCAAAAGATGCCTTGAATAAAATTCTATCAGGATTTATGAATACAGATATCTGTATAGTTTCGGGTCTTGCCTCAGGTATAGATACAACAGCGCACACCGCAGCGCTCAACTGTAATCTTAAAACAATAGGAGTTATAGCAAGCGGTTTTGATTTCACATATCCAGCCGCCAACAAACATCTTTATGAAAAAATAGAGAACGGCAACGGCGCGGTGGTATCAGAATACTATCCGACATTTGAACCTATAAAATTCAGATTTCCGCAACGGAACAGAATTGTTTCAGGTCTTAGTTACGGAACACTTGTTGCAGAAGCGTCACTTAGAAGCGGTGCTTTGATTACGGCAAATTTAACACTTGAACAGGGACGTGAATTGATGTGTATTCCAGGACTTATAACAAATCCGAATACAGAAGGTATTTATAAGTTATTGAAAAACGGAGCAACACTTGTTACCTGCACTGAAGATATTTTGAATGCCCTTAACTGGGAAGTTAAACCGGAACAACTCCCGCTTATAACAAAACAAAAATCACTAGATCCGGATGAGGAAAAAATCTATCGTGCAGTTGAGATAGAAGAAAAAGGGTTTGACGAACTTCTTACTCTGACAGGACTGGATATTGATACTCTTTTGACAAACTTGACAATGATGGAGCTTAAAGGCATAATAAAACAGGTTGACGGCGACCGGTACAGAAAAGCAGATTAGAAGGTAGATATGGCAACAGCAGCAACAAAAGAAACAAAATCAAAAAAAAGTGAAAAATCGCTTGTTATAGTCGAGTCTCCGGCTAAATCCAAAACCATTAAAAAGATTTTGGGTGACAGCTACCAGATAGAAGCGAGTTACGGTCATATAAGAAATTTACCAACAAAAGATCCTAAAACAGATAACCTTGGGTTTGATATAGAAAAAAACTTTGAACCTAAATTTGAAATTATACCGGGTAAAAAAGAAGTTGTTAAAAAATTAAATATGCTGGCAAAAAAGTTTGATCATATTTATCTTGCATCCGACCCTGACCGTGAGGGAGAAGCTATAGCCTGGCATGTACGTCAGATTTTGGATGTGCCTGATGAAAAGATTAAACGTATAGAATTTAACGAAATTACACCAAAAGCAGTGAAATATTCTGTTGAACATCCGCGTATGATAAACATGGATATGGTGAAAGCACAGCAGACAAGACAAATTCTGGATAAACTTGTGGGGTATAAACTTTCGCCTGTATTGTGGAAACAGATGGGAAATTATAATCTATCAGCAGGACGCGTGCAATCAGTTGCTCTGCGTATGATATGCGAAAGAGAAGATGAGATAGAAGCATTTGTACCTCAGGAATACTGGTCTATTCACGCTGATCTTGCCAAAGAAGGCAAGGTGTTTGAGGCTGAACTTGCTAAATATAAAAATGAACCTATTGAAAAAAATATTAAAAATCAAGAAGAAGCCCAGAAAATAGTAGATTATTTAACCGGCGCTGATTTTACGGTTTCTAAAGTTACCAATAAAACGACCAAACGCAAACCGACAGCCCCTTTTATAACTTCAACTCTACAGCGTGCTGCAAGTTCAAAATTAGGTTTCGGTGTCCAAAAAACAATGCAGGTTGCACAAAAACTTTATGAAGGTATTGAACTTGATTCAGGCGCAGTTGGTTTGATTACCTACATGAGAACAGATAGTGTAAGGGTATCTGATGATGCAATGGCAATGGCAAAAGATTTTATCCTGAATAATTACGGAGAAAAATATTATCCGGAAACACCGAATATGTACGCAAAAGGCAAACAGAATGTTCAGGATGCGCACGAAGCGATACGCCCTTCTTATCCTGAAAGAACGCCGGAAAGTATAAAAAAATATCTTGATAATGACCAGTATAAGTTATACAAGCTTATCTGGGAAAAATTCATGTCCTCTCAGATGTCCAACGCTGAATTTGCGAATAAATCAATAGAAATTCAGGCTGGAGATTATACATTGAAAGCAGGGACAAGCAAGGTAACTTTTGACGGATTTTTAAAATTATATAATGATGCAGAAGAAGAGAAGGAAAAAGTTGAAGATTCAAAAATTCCTGACCTTGAAAAAGGCGACAAAGTTGAATGCAAAAAGATAACCCCTAAACAACACTTCACACAGCCGCCGCCAAGATATAACGAAGCTTCACTGGTCAAGGCACTGGAAGAATACGGTATCGGGCGTCCGTCAACTTATGCCACGATTATTACGGTAATTCAGACCCGTAAATATGTTGAAAAACGCGACAAGGCACTTCATCCGACAATACTTGGCAGAACTGTATCAAAACAGCTTGTATCACAGTTTTCGGATATTATGGATTATAAATTTACTGCCGGCATGGAAGAAAAACTTGATAAGATTGCTGATAAAAAGGCGGTATGGAATAAAGTTTTGAAAGATTTTTATGACCCGTTTATTGAAGAAGTAAATTCGGTTATGAAAACAGCGCACAAAATTAATATAGAAACAAACATAAAATGTCCGAACTGCGGAAGAACAATGGTTGTCAGAACAAGCAAATTCGGTACGCAATTTTTGGGCTGCTCAGGCTATCCTGATTGTAAAACTGTTATGTCTATGAATGTCTTATCCGAACAGCAGGAAAGTGATTCTGCGACATCAGAACAAAAACCTCAGGAAGTTTGTGAAGAAAAATGTGAAAAATGCGGGTCGGATATGGTCTTTAAAACAGGACCTTACGGTAAATATATGGAATGTACAAATGCAGACTGTAAACACCGTAAGCCTTACAGAAAATCAACCGGCGTTAAATGTCCAAAGTGCGGACAAGGTGAAATTGTTGAGCGTAAATCAAAACGCGGAACTGTATTTTATGGATGCAGTAAATATCCTGAATGTGATTTTACACTCTGGAACGAACCGACAGGTGAAGAATGCCCTGATTGCGGCGCACTTCTTGTAAAAAAACAACTTAAAAAAGGAACTGTTATTGAATGTTCCAACAGAAACTGTGGTTACAAACGGGTAGAAGCGGCACCGGAAACAACAGAAGAATAGGAGGTTGTTATGTACAAATTCGGATTGATTGGTTATCCTTTAGGTCACTCTCTTTCTGCTGTAATTCATAAGGCAGGATTTGACAGTATAGGTATTCAGGCTGATTACGAAATTCTTGAAACTCCTCCTGAAGATCTTGTAACGCGGATAAAATTTTTGAAACGAGAAGATTACGCGGGCTTTAATGTAACAATACCGTTGAAGTTACCTGTTGCGTTATTTGTTGATGAGGTTGATAGAAGAGCAGATATTGCAACAGCTATAAATA
The DNA here is from genome assembly GCA_944322865.1 of Candidatus Gastranaerophilales bacterium. Lineage (GTDB taxonomy): Bacteria > Cyanobacteriota > Vampirovibrionia > Gastranaerophilales > Gastranaerophilaceae > CALUVH01. Next base: position 6,209 of record CALUQJ010000027.1, on the reverse strand, counting down.
CTGTTGTTATCAATCAGGATAAATCACTGAAAGGATATAATACCGATGTGCTTGGATTTAAAAAAGCAATACCGTACGGAATAGAACTAGCCAATAAAAAAGTCGGTGTTTTAGGAACCGGAGGCGCTTGCCGTGCGGCGGTTGTTGCACTTGTTGAATGCGGAGTTAAGCATATAGCGCTTTATACCCGGAATATTCCTAATTCGTTACAGGTTTTAAATTATTTCAGAAAGACTTTTGTTAACGTTGAATTTTCCACACATCAAATTGATGCAATAAGAGATCTGTCTGATTTAGGCATGCTTGTAAATACAACTCCGATAGGAATGCTCGGACGCTCTGCTGATATGACTCCAGTAGAATTGCCGGCGTTGAAAACACTTCCCAAAAGTGCTGTTGTATATGATGTTATTTACAATCCTAAAAAAACAATTCTTTTGAAAGACGCGGAAAGTATCGGGCTTCAAACAATTAACGGATTGGATATGCTGGTTTATCAGGCAGCAAGCGCGCAGGAAATCTGGCTTAACAAAACTCCGGATTTTAATGCAATGAAAATTGCCGCTCTTGAAAATCTGTAAGTTATTTTATTTCTTTTGTGGTATAATATTGTTATCAGAGAATAGGAGAGAATGTATGGGATATAAAATTTTATCTAAAAAAGAAATTTGTCCGAACCAGTATGAAATTACAATAGATGCGCCTTATGTAGTAAGAAACGCGCAAGCAGGACAGTTTATTATTTTCCGTGCGGACAAAAACGGGGAAAGAGTACCTTTGACAATTGCCGATGTAGATAAAGAAAAAGGCGAATTAACACTTGTTTTCATGGCTGTCGGTTATTCCACCAAAAAACTTGCGGCACTCAACGTAGGTGATGAAATCGCTGATATCGTAGGACCTTTAGGACGTCCAACCCACATCAAAAAATATGGAACAGTCGTTTGTCTTGCGGGCGGTTACGGCGCTGCACCTTGTTACTTGATTGCAAAAGCATTAAAAGAAGCAGGTAACAAAGTTTATATGGTCATGGGCGCAAGAAACAAAGATTTAATCTTCTGGCAGGATAAAATGGAAAATGCCTGCTCTGAATTGTTTATCACAACTGATGACGGGACTTTAGGCGAAAAAGGGTTTGTAACCGGGGTTTTAGACAGAATTATAAAACAGGAAAAAGTTGATTATGTTATAGCTGTCGGACCTATGCCAATGATGAGAGCAGTGGCGGATTTAACCCGCGACAAAGGCATTTATACTGAAGCCAGCATGAACCCGATTATGGTTGACGGTACAGGCATGTGCGGAGCATGCCGCGTTACAGTCGGCGGTGAAGTTAAATTTGCCTGTGTTGACGGTCCTGACTTTGATGCTCACAAAATAGATTTTGATGAAGTTATCAACAGAACCCGTATCTACAAGGATCAGGAGAAAAAACGCAGTGAAAATTGCAACCTTCTGAAACAGGCAGAAGCTTTACGCAGCTAAGGAGGGACAGATGGCAAATAAAAAAGATTTACCGTTTTGTCCGCTGACCAGTATCGGAACAGGCATTGACATGGTTTGCACCGGTGAAAGATGTGCATGGTTTATGCCGGGTGTTAAAAAATGTGCAATGTATGTTATGGCATACAGCGCCATTCTTGATGCAAACCAGCGTCAGCAAGAAAACAAGAAAGATTAACTTAAATGAAAATACTCGTTTGTATCAAACAAGTGCCTGACACAACTGAGATAAAGTGGACAGAAAACAACACAATGCAGCGCGAAGGGGTTGAAAGCATAATTAATCCTTACGATGTTTATGCGCTTGAAACAGCATTGAAAATCAAAAAGTCCACGGATGCAGAAATAACCGTTCTCACTATGGGACCTAATCAGGCAGAAGATATTTTAAGGAAGGCTATTGCAATTGGCTGCGACAATGCTATTTTGCTTTCTGACAAAAAATTTGCAGGGGCAGATACTTATGCAACAGGTAAAACAATTGCCGCGGCAATCAAATCAAAATTACCGGATTTTGATCTGATTATATGCGGGCAATTCGCAATTGACGGCGACACAGCGCAAACAGGTCCGACAATCGCAAGCAATCTTTTTATCCCGCAGGCAACCTACGTAAAAGAGGTTACTGAATGTAATAGACAATATCTTGTCGTAAAACGCGAAATTGAAGAAGGGATTGAAACCTTGAAAGTTCAATTACCGGCGTTAATCTGTGTCTTAAAAAATCATGAAGAACCAACGCGTGCAACAATTAACGGAATAATCAAAGCACAAGATGCCGCAATAAACATTTATTCACTTGAAGATATAGGATTATCTGCGGAGACGGCAGGGATTAAAGGCTCCCCGACTTATGTAAGCAAAGCTTTTCGTCCTGATACTAAGGGACAATGTGTATTTGTTCAAAGCAGTGATGAAATTATCAAAAAACTAGAGGAGTTTGATATAATTAATGGCTAATGAAATATTAATTTACGCAGAAGTTACAAAATCCGGATATATTCATCCTGTATTTTTTGCACTTGCCGCAAAAGCGCAGGAGTTATCAGCTAAACTCGGCGGAGCTGAGGTTTCAGCATTAATTATCACATCTGGCGGCAAAACAGAACTTTTTAAAGAAGGGTTTGAAAAATGCGGTTTTGATAAAGTTTACGCGGTTGAAGGCGAGAAATTCGAGAATTATAACACTGAAATTTTTGCAGCGGCAGCAATTGATATTATAAAAGAAGTTCAGCCTGAAATCTTTCTCATTGGCGCTACAACGCAGGGGCGTGATCTTGCGCCGAGAATTTCTTCCTCAATCCACACAGGGCTTACGGCAGATTGTATTGAACTTGATATAAATGAAAAAGGACAGCTTGCCGCAACGCGCCCGACATTTGGCGGCAAATTAATGGCTACAATTTTGTGTAAAAATAAACCGCAAATGGCAACAGTGCGCCCGGGTGTATTTAAACCGCTTGAGGAAGATGTAGTAAAAAATACGCAAATAATCTACAAAACACCTTCAGTTGATGTATCACCGAAAGTTGAGTTGTTGGAATTTATAAAAGGAGTTTCGGAAGAACTTAATGACATAGACAGCGCAGAAATAATAGTTGCGGGCGGCAAGGGGATGAAAAACGCTGAAGGATTTAAACTCCTTGCTGAATTAGCAAAAACACTCGGCGGAGTAGTTGGCGCAAGCCGAGGCGCTGTTGATATGGGATTGGCTGAGCATAATATTCAAATCGGTCAGACCGGTAAGACTGTTTCACCCAAACTGTATATTGCCTGCGGCATTTCAGGAGCTATACAGCATATTGTCGGAATGGAAGCGTCAAAAAGAATTATTGCCATAAATCTAGATTCTGAGGCGCCGATTTTTGATGTCGCGGATATCGGGTATGTTGGTGATGCATTTGAAGTTATCCCGCAATTAATTGAGAAATTAAAAAATCCGGCATAAAAACCGGATTTTAATTCTAATATTCATCAGAAATACTTCTGTAAGAGGTCACAAGTGATACAATTGCAGCAAGTCCGACTAAGATGTACACAGTTCTTGACAAAAACGACATATCGCCAAGCAATGTTGATACAAGGTTAAAATTAAAAAGCCCGACAAGCCCCCAGTTTAGTGCCCCGATAATGACAAGTATAAAAGAGATAATTTTCAGAATACGCATTTTCTTCCTCCCGTTATTTCAAATATATTTTGACATGGTTTCTTTGCTAATTAATCAGTTGAATTGTTAATTTTTACATCAAAGTCAGTTATACAAATGTATAATAAAAGTCGGGCGGCTGAAAATTCAGCCGCCCGACTAAAATCCTTTAGTTAAAATCTAAATTATAATTTAGAAGCAACCATCAAAGTAGTTTCAGCTAAACGAGTTGAGTAACCCATTTCGTTGTCGTACCAAGAAATGATTTTAACCTGATTGCCGCCCATTACACGAGTTAATAAAGCGTCAACAGTTGAAGATTGAGAAGTTCCGATGTAGTCAGAAGATACAAGCGGTTCTTCAGTGTAGCAAAGAACGTGTCCATCAGCACCTTCTTTTAATGCTGCATTAACTTCTTCAACAGTTACGTCTTTAGAAAGTTCGAATACAACGTCAACCAATGATACGTCAGGGGTTGGAACTCTCATAGCGAAACCGTCCAATTTACCTTTTAATTGAGGTAAAACAAGAGCTACAGCTTTAGCAGCACCTGTTTTGGTCGGAACGATGTTAAGAGCGCCTGCTCTAGCACGACGTGGATCTTTGTGACCTGCGTCTAAGATTCTTTGGTCACCTGTGTATGAGTGGACAGTTGTCATCAAACCTTTAACAATACCGAATTTTTCATCGATAACTTTAGCTACAGGAGCTAAGCAGTTTGTAGTACAAGATGCCATAGAAATTACATTGTGTTTAGCAGGATCGTATTCTTTGTCGTTTACGCCTAAAACGATTGTAATATCTTCGTTAGTAGCAGGAGCTGAGATGATAACTTTTTTAGCACCAGCATCAATGTGAGCATGAGCTTTAGTTGCATCTGTGAAGAAACCTGTTGATTCAACAACAACTTCAACGCCTAAATCTTTCCAAGGCAATTGAGCAGGATCTTTTTCAGCGAAAAATTTGATTTTTTTACCGTTTACGATAATACCTTCATCATAAGCTTCAACAGTACCATCGAATTTACCCATAACTGAATCGTGTTTGAATAACAAAGCTGCTTCAGCCGGTTTCAAACCTGGGTCGTTGATTGCTACATAATTAATTTTGTCAAAAATACCTTCTCTGATAGCGGCACGTAATGTGTTACGACCGATTCTACCAAAACCGTTAATTGCTACATTTACCATAAGTTTTTACTCCTTCTTATTTTGTAAAACTTTTAACATGATTTTTATAACATCAACAAAAAAACTAATCAAGTGTTTAACGCTCTTGAATAATTAAGAAATAGTTAAGTTTGTTTAAAAGTAACAAAAAATAATATTGAGAGTTTTTAAATTAGACATGATTGAAAAAATAGGAAATTACCCGACAACTTCACATATAATGCCTGTGCCAACTGCACTGAATACCCAAAAACAGCGCAAAGAAAATTGGCTGGACAAATTTCAAACAGGTGTCAGAAATTCTGCGGATATGACAGACACTATTGTTGTACCGCGTACGATTTTTAAGGGATATTTGGGGATAATGCTTGGGACAGCAGCTGCAACGCTAGGCGCGTTTATACCAAAACCAAAAGTATTATCCACAGGATTGAAAGTGGCAGGTCTGGGACTTTCTACATATGGTACCTGGGCATTTGTAAGACCTTTTATTATAAAAGATGCAAAAGGCGTTGAGAATAAAAAAACATTGTGAGCAGATAATAAAGAAGTTTATACGAAGGACTTGAAATTTTTGGGTCGATAGGGCTGAAAGGCTTGTAGGGCTTAGATAGCCCTCCTCGTGAAGAGGATACACCGATACACTCGGGTTGATTGTAATTGAGTGCGTCCAACGACCACCGACACGTCACCCTGAATTTATTTCAGGGGCTAGCTCCAGTTGCGTCTTTAGCCTGCCCTCTCCCATGGGGGCGGACAAGTCCGGCACACGAAGTGTGCTCTTATACATTGGAACGAGATAGGTATTATCGCCTTTTATTCAAACTTAAAATCCGTTACAAACTTAAATGCCGGCTTATTTTCGTCTAAGCCCTTTAGCGGTTTGGTAGAGTGTAGAACTGGTTTTGTCAAGCCCCCACCTGAAACACTAAAACTCACATACGTTCGTTAAGTGTTTCTGTCCTCCCCCATAGGAGAAGACAATACACCGCTAAAGAATAACGATTTTAATAAAAATAAGGCAATGCTTAAATCTTGCATTGCCCTATTTTTGTAACGAACTTATTCCCTTATTTCCCTATTTCCTTATTCCCTTCCAATAAGAGGACTGTGTCCTCTTATTGATCCAGGCAAACCGCGAGAGTGTCGCTGATGCCGCGGCTGGAGTTGCGCCAGCTCGTGTGGGTAGGGCCGAAGTAGCGGCGGTACGCGACGTCCTGGCGGTACTCCTGCCCGGACCAAACGTAGAAGTAATTTCCAGGTGATTGGGCTGTGAAGAGCGAAGCGCGATCGGCATTCCAGTTTGCATTTGTTATAGTAGTTCCGCCTTTTATTTCATCGGCATCAGGATATATGTATGCCGCTAATTGTTCTAGCTGAGCTTGGGTTG
>CALUQJ010000026.1 GCA_944322865.1 Candidatus Gastranaerophilales bacterium | reverse complement strand
TGAAATTCTTTTCTGTAAGCCAAAACCTCTGTCCACTTTGTCAGAATTTCTTTTGAAATATCGTTCAAAAGCATATCGAGAACAGATTTTTGCCAGACAAAACCGTCAGAATCCGGAGGATAAACCTCAAAGACATCAGTCACAACACCTTCGGGTCTTATTGCTTCAATACGCTCCTGTATTGCTTCAAGTGATTGAGCAAATATTTCCCTGTATTTTTTTCTGGTTGTTTCTATAGTCTTATTTAAGTCCTTCATAACAAAATTATAACACGAAAAGCTCTATATTTACCATAAAACCGGCTGATAAAATCAGTCAGGCTGAAATATTACATTTGTAAATATTTTTTGCAATTTTGAATTTAGAGTATAAAATAATTTTTAATATAATTGAGGTTTAACATGATTAACGGTATTGATGCAATACAACAACAGAATATTTACAAGGTAAATGCTGTTAACCTGTTTGAAAACAGCCCCTCAGGTACGATGAGGAGAACCGAATTATTTAATTCCGGTTTGTTTGCACAACAAACAAACGATACCTATAATCCTAATCATCCGCTTGTCAGAGGCAGTGAAACGCAAGCACGACACCTTGATTTATTAGCATAAATTATGCGCAATAGCAAAGTGTACTGCCGGGAACAGCATCTCCTAAAAGACCGCGTACATTACAAACATCAGCATGTGATGGTGCATTCAAATTTGTTTGCCCACTGAAGGTATTTGTTATGCCGCTGTATGCAGTTCTTACTTGCGGTGCCCTGTAAGTCGTACCCCGTGTCGCTGTTAAAGTATTTAAAAAACTGATAGCACTTACGTTCATAATTTATCCCCAATATTTCCCTTATATTTCTATAAAGTATTTTGGGATAAATAAATTGCTAATTTCTTGCAAAATATTAAGAAATATTAATTAACAAAAAAATTGTTGTTGTACTTAGTTCCGTACACGAGTTTTGTGGCTGAAAATTGCGGGGTAAAAGAAAGCTGCTTTTTCTCTTTCTTCTTAAATGCGCATAAGCCTATAACTTTGTCGTCATCTCTGAAAAATCTTTTTAGTAATTCCATACTCAAATCCTTTTTTAATGCTATAATATTTTTAACGATAGAATAAAAAAAATCAACACTCAAAAGGAGGAAATTATGCAAAAAATTACAAAAGATATGAACATTATGGATATCGTACAGGCATGCCCGCAAAGTATTGAAGTATTTCAAAAATATGGTTTGGGCTGTATTGGTTGTGCAGCTGCACATTTTGAAAATCTGGAAGCCGGCGCAAAAGTTCACGGATTTGATCCTGACGCTATGGTTGCTGATATCAATGCCTTGATTGAAGAATAATCGTTTTAGAGAATAACCGGTAAATTTTTATTTGCCGGTTATTTTTTATATTTACAAATAAAAGTAAAAAAATAGGTGATGTTACATCACCTCTATATTTAACTATCTCTTCTTCATTCCCATACAACTACTATTGCAGAGGTGCTCTCCACAATGAGTCATTAAATTTGTTTTCGTTTGTATTAACATCAACAGACAAAGTTACATTACTCGGTGTGAATACAAATACCAAATCGCCGACTTTTTGAGGATTACCGTTAAGTGCGTGTGCTGCTCCGCATACAAAGTCGATTGTTCTTTGTGATTGTTCTTTATCTAAAAGATGTAAATTAAGAACAACGGTTTTTCTGTCTTTAAGATGTTGGGCAATAGTTGCAGCATCTTTGAATGAGCGTGGTTCAATTACCATAACTTCATAATTTTTGTAATTCGGGTGATTGATTACTTTAAGATCGTTATTTTTTTCCATTTTTGGTGCAAATGAATAAGCAGGATCTATAGCCAGATTATCCTGAACTTCATAATCACCTTCGATTTCTTGAGCCATATCGTCAAAGATTGTTTCTCTAGGTTCAAATCCTTTTACCAAAAAGTCTACTACTGATTTAATTTTGTCTGTTACTACTGCCACCGTTATATCCTCCGTTAATTATCTTACTTTGTGAACAATTTTCTACCTACTCTTAGCATTGTTGATCCGCATTTTGCGGCTATTTTGTAATCCTGACTCATACCCATTGATATTTCTTGCATTGTACAGTTGAACTCTTTGTTTAACGCTTCCTGTGTATTTTTCACATCTGTAAAAAGTGTTTCCAATACGTTTTCTTCTGCGTTTAAAGGTGCCATATTCATCAATCCCAAAACTTTGATGTTTGACAGCTGTATTATTGCCGGAAAATCTTTATGTAACCCGTCTTTTGAAAATCCGAATTTCTGCTCTTCACCGGCATTGTTCAACTCAAGAAGTATCTTTTGAACTTTGTCAATTTTGGACGCTTCTTCCGAAATAACTTCTGCGAGTTTGAGGGAATCCACTGAATGAATGTAATCAAAATGGTTAACAACTTTTTTGACTTTGTTAGTTTGTAGATGCCCTATAAAATGAAAACGTGAATTGTGTTTAATTTCTTCAGGCAGATTGTTAATTTTTTCGATTGCTTCAACGGCTCTGGATTCTGCAAAATCTCTGATACCTGCTTGATATGCTGCGATTATTGCATTTTCGTCAAAGTATTTCGTTACTGCAATGATATTTGGTGTATAAGGTACGATTTCTTCTTGTATCTGTAATAGATTTTTTTTAATTGTGTCCTGCATAAATCATCTTTACCTCTACAAGAAATACTTAAAAACTAAGTATATGTTTATTTTATCTTATTAAGATTGAGCGGACAACTGTTTTTTTTATTATCCTCCACATATAACTTCTTTATTCCCCTGAAAGCATGTTATAACATGATTTCAGCCGTATTTAATATTTCTTAAATATCAGTAACATTTTGTAATAGTGTTTAAAACTGTTAAGTTTTTGGGATGCCCTCAACATTTTCAACATTTCCCCAAAATGTCCGGTAATAAATTTAGTTTTCAAGTTGGTTTTATATTTATAAGATAAACTATAACGTATTAGATTTAATCCTTTATTTGGAGGAGATTTTAAATAAAAATTTAAGTAATTTATATTATAGTTTACACAAAATGCACAAATGTTATCAACTTGAACTTGGTTCAGTATCAGACAGGGCATTTGCCCCTGAAACAAGTTCATTGTAACAAGTAAGCGTTTTTTTAGTGTGAACTTGTAAGTCATCTTTTTTGATTGGGATAATAGATATTTTTATTGTAATATAGATTTATGATAAAAAATATAGTTAATCTATCTTTAGAAAAATTATTTGTGATATTGGCTTTATTTTTCGGGATATTGTATGTGTTTATTCTGCCGCCTTTTCAATCTGTGGATGAAGGTATGCATTTTTTCCGGACTTATCAGATATCAGAAGGGCATCTGAGTGCGAAAAAAATTGACGGCAAGGTGGGCGATGAAATACCTTCTTCATTGTCGAATTTTTATGATAAATACGTGCCATTTATCAAAAATATTGATAAAAAGACTAATCTGGCACAGATGAAAAGTAATTTTCAATTGCAGGTTGAGGCTGATAGGCGGGAATTTACACAGTTTACAAACACGGCACTTTATTCGCCGGTTTGTTATATAAGCCAGCTTCCCGGAATTATTGCAGGTAAAATAGCGAAACTTTCGCTTGGCGGTATTTATTATCTGGGGCGATTGAGCAATTTAATCGCATATTGCCTGCTTGTATTTTGGGCACTCAGGATTACGCCATTTTTTAAATGCCCGATGTTTTTACTTGCTTTGATGCCGATGTCGTTGTCGCTTGCAGGGGCATATACATGCGATGTTGCGGTTTTAGGGCTGAATTTTTTGTGGATGGCTTTGATTTTAAAATCTATGACGCTGTCAGAAAAACTAAAATTCACAAATAAATGGATAATAATGCTTGCGATTCTTGGACTTTTGATTGCATTGTCAAAGTCTTATGTGTTGCTGTTACCGTTAATATTTTTGCTGCCGCCAAAACTCTTTAGTAGCAGGCGTGATTATTTTATTTCTGTATTCGGAATACTGGCTGTTGCGTTTGCAGGACTTGCTTACTGGTCTTTTTGCATAAAAGGGTTAAGCCTTGATATGAATGACAGTTTTGCAAACTCAGCAATGCAAATAGAATTTATAAAGACACACCCTTTTGCATATATTCTTGTGCTTATCAAGACATTTTTTGTCAAGACGCCGCGGCTGTTGATTACTATGATAGGTGTGCTAGGCTGGCAGGATACAAAACTTGACTGGATAACTTATATTGCGTATCCTGTTTTGATGTATTTTGCGGTATGCGCTGATAATTATGATTTTAAATTGGCAAAATGGCAAAAGGCATTAATCTGGGTGGTACTTGTTACAGGAATTGTAATCACATATACAAGTCTTTATATAATGTGGTCGCCTGTAGGCAACAGTGTAGTGCTCGGGTTAAACGGAAAATATTTTATTCCAATGATGCTGCCGCTGTGTTTGATTTTCAAAAATTTCGCAGCTAAATATGATTATAAAAAGGTTAAATTCGCAATAATAATAGCTGTAATATTGATTCTTGCATCAAGCGAGATGTCATTGTTGCACAGATTTTATAACATAACACCGCAACTGTATTACAAGATATAAAACTAAGGAGAAAAAATATGACAGTATTAAAGATTGAAAGACTTCCGCATAACCGTTTTGTTCCTGAATACAAGACAGAAGGGGCAGCCGGCATGGATTTGTGCGCGGCAATAGCAGAACCTGTTACATTGCAGCCGCTGGAGCGTAAACTCATTCCTACAGGTTTGAAAATAGAACTTGAACACGGTTACGAGGCTCAGGTACGCCCGCGTTCGGGGTTATCTATAAAACACGGAATTACTTTGATTAATTGCGTTGGAACGATTGATGAAGATTACAGAGGAGAAGTTTGCGTACCTGTGGTTAATCTGTCAAACGAAGCATATACAATCCAGCCGGATGAACGCATTGCACAAATGGTAATTGCGCGTGTAGAACAGGCAGAAATAAAAGTCGCTGTAGAATTAACGGCAACCGCGCGCGGCGAAGGCGGTTTTGGCTCTACAGGAAAATAATTTATTGGAACATGTTAATTTTTATTAAATAACCGGCAAAATATTTTTTTCAGTATACTTTATATCTTATCACACGAGCAAGGAGTTTGTAGATGATAGATAAAGTAGGACTAAGTTACAGTATAAAATTTAAAAACAATACGCAGGAAATTAATAAACCCGCACCGGTTACGCAACCGCAAATAAAAGAAGATAAAACATATAATCCGCCATATTATTATCCGGTCAATTTTACCGGACAAAAACGCAATGTTCAAAAAATGTCCCAGCTTGAGGTTCTTGAATATTACTATACCAACTCTGCATCAAATCTGGTAGATGATGCAACACAAATCGCTATAGATAATAAAAATAGTGAAGTTACACATTTTCACATCTGGCGTGCAGGACTGAGTAAACTTGATAAAACCATTGATGATTTAAACAGCGGTGATAAAAATTATTCCGACTTAAAAAATGACAGCATACCGTCACTGTTTGAAGATACAGCTTCTCCGGATCTTCTGAAAAAAGAGGAGATAAGAAAAGGGTTTCAAAAAATAGTCAAAGAAGAAATTAATCAACTTGATGATATAATCTCTCAATTGCCCAAAAACGAAATAACAACAAAACCTAAACTTTCAGAAGAAGTAGTTCGTGATATCTGGAACCCGCGTGAAGATGATAATGAAAGGGTTTATGATTTCAGTATATTCGGCGCTGCTCTTTATTCAGAAAACGATTCTGTTAAAAAATTTGTTAATAATTTTATGAATAAAATCTTTGACTTGACTATGGTGGAACATACACAGTTAAATGAAAGGGCTTACATAAAAGATTACGATGCAAAAGCGAATAATGTATGGAAAAATCTGGCTTTAGGCACAAATATGTTTGTAACTTTTGATCATAAAAAAGTTAACCCGAATATGTTTATTACAAGTTTATACAAAACAGCCCCGGAAGATACGGATATTCTTGAGTTTAAACTAAATGCAAAAGAAGTTTATGTATTTGAAAAAGTTAAAGAACTGGCAAAAGATAAAAACAAAAAACACGTAATTATACTTTATCCGACAAATATGGTTGTAAATTCTGTAGCCACTACCGGCAATGATGATGTCGTATTCGCGTATTCCAATGATTTTCAGAATTTGATGAAAAATATCCCGTCAAATATAAAATTCATAATGGTAGATCCTAAAGATAACTATTTTGGCAGCATGCAGAATCCGTTAATTCAGGCAATGTATGAGAATTTTGGAGAGATTTCAATTCCTGTTTTGAGCACGGAAAAATTTGTCAAAGCATTTAAAGAAGAACCTTTGCTAATGAAAGATGTCAAAAAACCGTTCTCCAAAAAGGCTATTGAAAAAACAATAGAAACATCAGCACAGCTTGACGGTGTGTTTCCTGATAAAGGTCAAAAACTGATGAAAAAAATAGCATCTTACTATATAGATAAAAAAGAAATATCAGAACATGATGTTTCAAATTATATAAAAGAAGCGGATACTTTATTCCGTAAAAACGATAATGACAGTTCATTGAATGTTGTATTTGATACAGACAAACGTGTAAAAGATATTATCGGAAAAGACGCAACGCAAAAAGAAGCAGCGGCCATAGTTAAACAGATAAAATCAAATAAAATCGGCACAAAAGGTATAATAATCTCTTCACAGGACAGTACAGCAGGCAGCGGGCGCCGATTCGTATCTAAAGCTATTGCCGGTGAAGCTAAAGTGCCTTATATAGAGATGAACGCTATGGATTTCGGGACTAAAGAAGTAGATATCTTCGGCGGCAGCCTTTTATCACCGGAAAATTCTATCAAAAAAATGTTCTCTCTTGTGTCCACTCAGGCAGAAAACAATTCACATAAAGCAGCAGTGCTTTTTATTGAAAACTTTGAATATTTTTCAATCGGAGAACTTATTTCTGAATACCAGCAGAAAGCAATGGCACAACTCTTGAGAGAAATGGACAACGCACAGCGTAAAGGGTTAAATATTCTTGTACTCGGTTCTGTGTCTGATCCTAAATTAATCGGCGAAGCAACAATGAAATCATGTCTGTTTGCAGATAATATCGAAGTTTCTTCCCCTGCTTACAACGAAAAAGAAAGAGCAGATATTATAAATTTAACCTTGAAAGAGAATAAAATAAAACTTGCGGCGAAAACTCCGGAAGAAAAACAAAAAATCATTAAATCAGTAGCAAAAACAACAGAAGGTTTTCCGTTTATTTTTATGAAAAATATAGTTCAGAAAGCTCAGTCAGTAGCGAACGAACGCGGTCACAAAGAAGTTACAAGATCAGACTTTACGGAAGCCTATCTTCAAATAACCAGCGGGCGTCCGTCTACAAACATAGTTGAGCCGCACAGAAAACGAATAGTCACATCCCATGAATGCGGGCATGCTCTTAATGCAGAAATTATGAATAACATTGCAAAAGACTACGGTAAACCATGGCATAAGTCCTCAAAAGTTAACTTTGTAACGCTTGATCCGCGCAGTAACTTTGGTGGCGCAATGTATCCTGTTGATGACGGTAATGAAGAATGGTCTTTTGAAAAACTGTTTGCAGATATAGTATGCGATTACGGCGGACATTCAGCAGAAAAATATTTTTATGATATAGACGGCTCATTCGGTATCACCTGTGACCTTGAAATGGCAACAAATTATGCTGACAAAATGGTTAAAAACATGGGACAGGGCGCAAAAACCGGAAAACAGGCAATGCACTTATTCGGCTCAAATATTTCAGAAAAAATGAAAGAACAAATTGAACAGGATAGACACGTAATCCTCGAAAATGCCCTTACGGTGTCAGATTTGATTACTGAAACCTATGCGGATTTTATTAATGAATTTACAGACAAATACTCTTATCTTGTCGGAACAGGCGAATGCCTTGTTGACGGTGATATTTTCCGTAAAGAACTCGCAGACTGGAAAGCAAGCCAGCCAAAAGAAAAACAGGACGAAATTAAATTTATGGAAAATATGATTTTAGAAATTATTACCAAAACCAAAAAAGGTATAATATATTAACAACTTCGCCGGATTGTTAAATCCGGCGCTTTTATTATTGTTTCGTTTTGTAACAATTACTCCGGAATTATTAAAGTCTTTAGGACATCCTGCCGATTAACTAATTGTTATCAGTTAATCTAAGGAGTGTGTTATGTCAGAAGAGAAAAAAGTTTTGGATATGGAAGATCTGATGATTGATTATGGCGAAATGACCAGCTTTGATTTTAATTCATTAGACTATAAAGAAACAAGAGAGTTACAAAGAATTATAGACAGCGAATACGCTAATCAGCCGGCAGCATTTAAATACGGCAACTTTAATCTTCTGGATATGCTGCACTCATTTATTACGCAAAAACAGTCATAAAAACTGTATTAAACGGAGCAAATTATGAAAGACGCTAAAGAATTATTTGATAAATTATGCTTATCACCCGGCTGGGGCGAATTACCGGAAAAACCTTTTGTAAGACAGTACAAAGACCTTGATACTCTTACAGAAGAACTTGAAGGCATAAAAAGCAGAATTGAGGAATTAAAAGCTAAGGAGTGGCATATAAATCAATTAATGCAGTTTAATCAAGAGGGGTTCAGATAAAAAAAGAACAGGAATCCCAAGAATGGCTGCTGTATGAGGAGGTAAACCACCTGTAAAAAAATTACAGGTGGTTTTACATATTGAAAACTTCTTCATCAATCAGAATATCGTTACCCACATTATGCATCAAATCCAAATACGCCATATAATAAACCTGCATTGCATTTACATATTCATTCAAGATGCTCTGGTGGGAATTTTCCACATACATTAGATTAATCAAAGATGTATCGCCTTTTTTGTAACGCTGTTTTGACATCTGTAAAATTTCATCAGATGAAGACAGTATATCTTTGTAATACTTCATATTTTCTTTTGCATATTTAAAATCGTTATAATCCTGTTTAAGCGCGATTTTTAACCTGCTTTCAAAAGATTTTTTGTCCATATTAGCCCTGTCGAGAACAAAATTCGCTTTTTTGACATCAGGTCTGTAAGTATATAGGACAGGAATATCAAAAAAAGCACCTACAAAAGCACCCGGTAGTGCTTCTCCGCCTGTTTGATGCGCTGTCTGGTATGCAGTACCGCCTGCAAGTGTCAAATCCGGTATAACCTTGTGTTTTGCAACTGTTAATTGCTGTTCTGATATGTTTAGATTACTGTCCGCAATTTTCAGTGAATAGCTGCATACAAGCGCAACTTTTTCCAAAGCATCATATTCCGGCAATGCAAGATCCAAAATCGCAAGATCTTCAAACAGTGTGTTTTCTTCTGTATCATACATAACAGATGTATCTTCAAGATTGAATGTATCGTTCAGATGGAATTGCGCACTTATAAGATTTGCTTTTGCCTGATTTAATTGAATAGCCTGCTTTTTGCATCTTATATCAGATTGGAGTAAATCTATTTTATAATTCTTGTCTTGTTGCCTGTTTTTTGAGATATCGTGCATATCTTCCAGAAGTTCCATGCGTTCCTGCATAATGTATACAACGGATTTGAGGTAAAGTACATTAAAGTAAGCTTCCATAACTTCTATTTTTAGATCATGCTCTGCTTTATGAATTTCATTTTCAACGAGTTTTAAATTAGCTTCTGCAACTTTTTTTCGCGGTCCACGTTTTGCAATTTCAAGCGGCAAAGCAATACCGAACTGGCTGGAGTTGCCTTTGGAAACCTTACCTATAAGAAAATTTGATTGGAATTGCGGGTTTTTTAAAGCATTTGCAATTTTGATATCCTGTTTAAGAATATCAGCTTCTTTGCGCTTTGCATTCAATGCCAGATTATTGTGCAATGCAAGGTCAACTGCGTCATCCATTGATATTTTTTTGACATTGGCAAATGACGGCAGCGCAAAGACAAACATTAAAATTATAATTATAAATACTTTTCTCATATGTTCTAAATCATAATAGCTTGCGGAACATATTTTCTAATAAAATATAATCATAATCAAGGTATTGTTAACTAAAATTCATGTATTTAACAAATCTCAGGCGAGTTTAGGCTGTCCGCTTGATTTAAGCAAAAGTTCAATAACTTTAGGCATCTGACATACGAAAGAGTATTTTCCGCCCGCGAGAGAGCATTTGCTGCAATCACAGCCGATAGAATAGCATTCAAGCGCCTGTTCTGTCCAGTTTTGAGTAATAGAATCCGAAATTTCCCCATTAGTTTGCGGAAAAAATTCATCCTCTTCAAATAAATAATCCTTAACTTCCATATACACCCCAAATATTACTAACCCATTAATATTTTAACGGGTACATATTATTTTTTAATCCTTTAAACAGATGATAAATTAAGGTTTTCTAATTAGCTATACCCCATTTTTCCTGTAAACGATTTAAACGACCTGACGTCTGGAGGCTTTGTAATATACTGTTTACACGTATTTGCAGCCGTTGAGAGGCTTCGTCTTTGCGGAAAGCTATTGCATAATATTCTTTTGAATACCTTTTAGGCAGAAGTTTTAGTGATTTGTCATTTAATACATATCTGTATAGTAGGGTATCATCAGCAATTAAAGCATCAGCATGCCCGCTTTTTAAAGCATTATATGCTTCATCATATGTGCGGTATCCGATTACATTTACGTCAGGGATACCTGATCTAATACTGCGTTCACTTGTTGAACCATAAACTATAATGACTTTTTTCCCTGATAATTCACGCAAGGATATAATATTGCTTCCGGCAGGCAGCATCATCGCTTGACCTGCTGCGTAATACGGTACGGAAAAATCAAGAATGCGTTCACGCGGTTCGGTGATAGAGATTGTAGCAACAAGCATATCAACTTCATGAGTAATAAGTTTTCGTATTCTGTCTGAGGCAGTAACCGTTACAAATTCAACTTGTCCCTCGTTACCCAGAAGGGCATTTGCTATTATATTGGCAATGTCTACATCATATCCGGCATGCTGTCCTTTTTTGTCTGTAAAACCAAAAGGCATTGTATCTGTTCTGACCCCGATAACAATTTTATTTTGTTTTGTAATTCTGTCCAAATCATCGGTATATTCCTGTTTTTTGCCGCAGCCGCAAAAAATAAAACTCAAAAAGATTACCCATAATAATAGCTTTTTGTACATAGCAATCCTCTCTTACTTTATCAAATAATAATCTAAATCCCGTAAAAAATCAATCACAACAAAAAAAGAAAGGATGAAATAGCCTTAGTGAATAACCTTTTACGGTAATGTTTCTGACAATAAATAAAGTACATAATCTTGTATAAGTTTGTTTTTTAGAAAAATTTTTGGGTTTTTAGTAAAAAGCCCACAAACACAAGGAGGTAAAAATGACTATTAAAAAACTTACTGTGGCAGCTGCAATTGCCGTTGGAATAGCAACGTGTTCCTTGAATACAGCAATGGCGGCTTGTCCATGTTCAGTACCTGAAACACCTGCACCATGTGCTGAACCAATGCCTGTTGTAACAGGACCGGCATGTCCGTGTGAAACGCCAGCCCCTACCTGTTCAAAATGCAAAAAATCATTAGATGAATGCAATTGCAACAAACAAAAAGATCCATGCCCGCCGGCGCAATGCGATCCGTGCGAACAAAAGAAAAGCGATTGCGGATGTCCGGATGAAATAAGCTGTGACAAACCGGCAGAACCGGCATGTGCAGTATGTCCGGGAACAGGTAAACCTTCAAGACAGGATATGCGTCAGGTTTACGGTTATCCTAATGCAATTTACGGCACAAACAACTATGTAGGTCAGCCGGCAAATTCTATCTTTTCATCAGAAACCGCAATGTCAAACTTACAAAGAGACCTTGCCTCTGACATCAGCGGCGTGACAGTAGCGTCAGATACTGCAATTACCGGGGCAGCAGCAGAATTGCCTTGTTTGAATGAAGCACCGACAAGACATAACGGTATTCCAATTCAAAGAAACGAAAGAATTATGGACGGCAACAACTGTCCGATAGATTTGCAAACATCAAACTCTATTGATGCATTAAAAAAGTCTTTCGTCCCTGTAGAATTGAATAACGAAAGTATCACCGGTGCCGCAGCAGGGGTGGCAGGTGCCTGCGCATTCCCAGATGTTCCAAACGGATACTGGGCTGCCTGTGATATTGACAAATTAGCTATCAATGATGTTGTTGTAGGCTATCCGGACGGTATGTTCAAACCTAACAGAAACATCTCCCGTGCAGAATTTGCAACAATGCTTGTTAAAGGTTTTAATCTTGACTGTGATATGTGCAACACAAGCAGCTTCTCAGATGTTCCTTCAAGCAATTGGGCAAATGCAGCTATTGCAAAAGCTGTTGATGAAAATTTGCTTAAAGGTTATCCGAACGGTAAATTTGAACCTAATCACCCTGTAACAAGAGCAGAAGCATTAACGACTATTGCTAAGAGTATGACCTGCGACATTGATGAATGCAAAGCAGATGAAATTTTAAGCAAATATGCAGACGGTCATACTGTTCCAAACTGGGCTAAAATTCCGGTTGCAAAATCACTGCAAAACGGTGCCTTAAAGGATATGCCTAATCCGAACATGATTTGTCCTAATAAAGAAGCTTCCCGTGCCGATGTTGCCTCAATGCTGCAAACAGTACGTGTAGCACTGGGTTACGACACAAACCCTAAAACAGCAAACAATATCTGTCCTGCTTGTCCTGTAAATAAAAAAGCATATATGGAACAGGAAGATATTGTGAAAATTCCAACCCTTAAAGTTGCGATGATTGACCAGTTAACCTCAAAATCTTCACACGTAGGTCAATACTTCAGAGCAAAAACTCTTGAAGATATCACAATTAACGGTGTAAACTATCCTTGCGGGTCAACCGTTACAGGTCAGGTTGTAGAAGTTATCAGACCATCAGGCTGTGATAAGGGGGCTATTAAGTTATCATTTACCAGCATCAAAAACGGTAAATGTAAAACTAATTTACCAAAACAGATTTTACAGGCACAAGTTAACAAATCAAAACAGGTTAACCCTGTTGCACGACTTGTAGAAGCTCCGTTTACTCTTGCAGGTTCATTAGTTGGTGTTGTCGGCAGAACAGCCGGCGGAATCCTCACCAATGTTGGTAATGCGGCAGAAAACGTATCAAACGATGCCGGATATATGCTCGGTCACGTATTCCAGGGTCAGTTTGGAGCTGCTGCACGCAACTTAGGTGACGGTTTATGGGAAACAGTTAAGGCTCCTATAGATGTGACCAGAACAGCATTATCTGGTACAATGGGCTTGTTCCAGACTACAGGCGACGAATTTGCTTACCTTGTTGACCCGCGCGGATACAAAATATCTGCGGTAAATCCAAGAGAACACGTTACTATCGCATTTGGTTGTGCTGAATAGAGCGAAAAAACGCGAATTGGCAAGGCAATTTGAAAAATAATTGCACTAAACAACCCAGTAGTTATCTTCGTTTGCCGGAAAAAGACTGACATATAATATGTCAGTCTTTTTTGTGTAAATAATAGTTTTTAAATCACGACTTGAAATATTCTGTCTGTGCATAGTATAATTTATAATAAATCAGAAATGAAAATTTACAGGTAATAAATGCAGCAAAAAACAGAAATTCAACCGGAGAAAATAGTTGTACGCGGGGCAAAAGTACATAATTTAAAAAATATAAATGTAGATATCCCTCTTAACAAAATAGTCGGTATAGCTGGTGTATCAGGATCAGGTAAATCATCACTTGCACTCGGAGTGTTATATGCGGAAGGATCAAGACGTTATCTGGAAGCGCTTTCAACTTATACAAGACGCCGGATGACACAAGCTGCAAAAGCACAGGTAGATGAAATATTGTATGTTCCGGCTGCACTCGCTCTGCACCAGCGTCCGGGAGTTCCGGGGATACGCAGTACATTCGGAACAGGTACCGAATTATTGAATAGTTTGAGATTAATGTATTCCCGTCTGGCAAATCACCGCTGTCCGAATGGTCATTACCTTGAGCCGACTCTTCTTGTTGCCGCAGGTAAAGAGCTTGTATGTCCTGTGTGCGGTGTACATTTTTACGCACCTGGCGCTGAAGAACTCGCTTTTAACAGTCAGGGGGCATGTGAACACTGTGGCGGAGTCGGTACAATAAGAACAGTTGATGAATCCACATTAGTTCCTGATGAATCTTTAACTATTGACGAAGGAGCTGTTTTGCCCTGGAATTCTCTTATGTGGTCGCTTATGACTGATGTCTGCCGCGAAATGGGTGTTCGTACAAATATTCCGTTCCGTGATCTGACAAAAGAAGAAAGAGAAATAGTTTTTCACGGTCCTGCTGTTAAAAAACATATTTTTTACAAAGCTAAAAATACCAATCAGGCAGGAGAAATTGATTTTACTTATTACAATGCAGTTTATACTGTAGAAAATGCACTTAAAAAAGTAAAAGATGAAAAAGGAATGAAAAGAGTCGAAAAATTTTTGAAAGAGGATATCTGTCCTTATTGTCACGGTACACGTTTATCAGAAGCTGCACGTGCCCCTAAATTACGCGGCATTTCACTTGATTTAGCCTGCAAAATGACTCTGGATGAACTTATAAAGTGGGTGGAAGGTGTTCCTGCCTCTCTGCCAGATGAAATGCGTCCTATGGCAGAAGCAATATGTGAATCTTTTCAAGCTACCGCAAAACGTCTGACAGATTTGGGGCTGGGGTATCTTGCACTTGATCGTGCCGCCTCAACTCTTTCTACCGGTGAAAGACAGAGAATGCAGCTTGCACGTTCTGTCAGAAACCGTACAACAGGAGTGCTTTATGTGCTTGATGAGCCTTCAATCGGCTTACATCCCGCAAATATACAAGGACTTAACGCTGTAATGCATGATCTGGTAGCTGACGGAAATTCTGTTGTTCTTGTTGATCACGATACGCAAATCCTTTCAGAATCCGACTGGATTATTGAAATGGGACCTGAATCCGGTATCGACGGAGGTGAGGTTATTACTCAGGGGACAATCTCTGATATTATAAAAAATCCTCTCACTAAAATCGGACAATTTTTATCCGGCAATGCAAATACGCATATCAGACCGCGTATAAATTCATCCGATATATTCAACAATGGTGAGATTTGTCTTGCGACCTCTTCAATTCATACCGTTAAACCACTTAATGTCCGTATTCCAAAAGGACGACTAACAGTTGTTACGGGCGTATCCGGCTCAGGTAAAACCACGTTGATTTTAGAAAGTTTGATACCAGCTTTGGAAAATCATATTGCAGGTAAAGAGTTACCTCAACACATAAAAAATATCGAAGCTGAAGGTATTAAACAGGTAAAACTCATTGATGCAACTCCAATCGGGATAAATGTACGCTCAACTGTCGCAACTTATGCTAATATCCATGATGAATTAAGAAAAGTCTTTGCAAGAACAGCCGCTGCCAAAGAACTCGGATATAAGGCTGGAGATTTTTCATATAATACAGGCTCTCTTCGCTGTCCGGCATGTGACGGTACAGGCAGCATAAGTCTTGATGTGCAGTTTTTACCTGATGTTGAAGTACCTTGTCCTGAATGCAGAGGCTCCAGATACTCCAAAAAGGCAGAGGGGATAAAATATAAATCAAAAAGCGGTGAAAATTATTCATTACCGGAGATTATGGCAATGGATATTAATCATGCACTTTTAGCCTGTAAGGATTTAAAGATAGTAAAACAGAGATTAGAGGTACTGAAAGATTTAGGACTCGGGTATCTTACACTCGGCGAAGCAACACCGAGCCTTTCCGGCGGTGAGGCACAACGCTTAAAGCTTGCCTCTGAAATGGGACGACGACAGGAAGATTCCGTTTTTATTTTTGATGAACCGACAATAGGACTTCATCCGCTTGATGTTCAATCTTTACTCGGCGTTTTCCAAAAACTTATTGAAAATAATGCAACTGTAATTGTTATTGAACACGACCTTGATGTAATCTCAAACGCTGATTATATAATAGATATGGGACCGGGCGGCGGAGACGCCGGAGGAACAATTGTTACCGCAGGTACTCCGGAAGAGGTTGCCTCATGCCCTGAAAGCATTACCGGCAAATACATTAAAAAATATTTGTAAACCGTTTTGAAATAACAATAATTATGATATAATTAATTCGTGTCATAGAAAAAGAAAGCGGGTTGTATGAAAAGAATTTTGTTTATTGTTTTAGGAACACTCTTAATGAGTAATGTAGTTTTTGCAAAAACTGACTTGAATTGTCCTTTAGACATACTTAACAAAAAAGATTTGACGGTTCTGGATAAAGGAGAAGCATTTACATATCCTTTGCCAGAGGGAGCAATACTTGAATGTTATGCCAAAAGACTTGACGGCAGTGTGGATGATTTTAATGAGTACAACGATTATTTTGTGATGCGAAATGGTCGTTTGTATTCTAACACAATGCACAGAGTATATAAGCCGCACAAAATGGATAAATTGAAGAAAGTTGACCGCGCAAGCGTATTAGGTGACAACAAAACATTAAGATTGTATGACCCGTTATGGGAGTGGTCAATAAGACATCATATTCGGACTATTAAAATAGATACGACAACAGGCAATTACTTTATGAACGGAACTCAGGATAACTGGATGTGGTACAGAAACATGACATCATCAGGGTACTGTAGAGTTATTTATCCGGATAAAACCAAGTAATTTACAAATTTATTATAAAATCCCCTCTGATATATTAGAGGGGATTTTTATAAAGAAGGAGGAATTAGAACAAAAATCTTTTTTAATTTTTACGCGGGAAGATAGATATTTCACCAACATTTGCGTTCAAAATATTGTATTGCGGATTGAAGATAGTACTACTTCGTAATTCTTCATCTATTTTGCCGGCATTAGGATCGTAAATAGGTCGTCCCTGCTGTTCCGGTGCTCCAAAATTTGAAATAGGGTCTGTCATATCTGCATTCCTTATGATTCAAGTATTTATATTAACGACAAAATTTGACCAAACTTTAGATATCATAACATATTATTACAAAAAATTTACATAGTGTTCTGTATATTATTGTTTATTTTCAGCATTGTTTCTTTTAATCCCTTTTATCAGCAATACCAGCGGAATTACGGCAATTGTTGCAATTGCAAAATATCTGAATGTTTCGACATACCCCCATAGAGTAGACTGCTGCAATAACTCATGATAAATCTGGTACTGTCCCATATATTCTGCGGTATTTGAATCAACAAGGGATTCAAAAGTTCCGCTTAAGGAATCTAATTTGCTCATATAAGCCGGATTATCAAAATTAAGGTGTTCAACCATCATATGCTGGTGTGCCTGAGAAAATCTTGATATCATAGTTGTTGAGATAGATGTACCAATTGCCGCACCGATATTTTTCAATAAGTTTTGTACACCGGCAGCATTGGTTTGCTGTTCGTTGTGTAATGTGGAACAAGAAAGACTTATCATAGGAACCATAGCCATAACCATGCCTAATCCGAACAAAAAGTTCGGTATTGCAATATTCGCCAGTGCAATATGTGTGTTAATCTCGCCAAATAACAGACCGCCGATACTTAAAATTATTAATCCGGCAATTATCATTGTTTTTTCACCAAACCTTGTTGTAAGCAGACCTGTTAAAATAGATGCAAGCATACATCCTGCACCGCGCGGCACCATTGACAGCCCGCTTAAGAATGAGGTATATCCCATAAGGTTTTGTAACATTGAAGGCAAAATCGCTGACGATGCCATCATAACGCCCATTAAAACAATAGATGCAACTGTACCGAATAAGAAGTTCCCGTTTTTTAATACAGATAAATCTACAAGTGATTTAGGATTTTTTATCTGTACAACAACAAATGCAATAAAACTCATCATTGATATAGCAAATGTTTTACAAATCCATGCTGCTGCGAACCAGTCTGCATCATTACCTTTATCTAACACAATCTGTAAGGTCAGAAGCCATACAGCAAGAAAGAAGAAGCCTTTATAATCCATAGTGACATTTTTTTGTTTTTTGGCATAAGGCGGGTTGTAAATCAATTTTTTAATAAGTAAAAACGCAATAATACCGAAAGGCAAATTGATAAAATAAATAAACGGCCACGACCAGTTTTCAGTAATCCAGCCTCCTAAAGCAGGTCCCATAATCGGAGCAAGTACAACTCCGAGCCCGAATACAGCCATTGCTTTTGATAATATTTCTTTCGGGAAGATTTCAAAGATTATAGCCTGCCCAATTGGCATAATTCCGCCGCCGCCGATGCCTTGCAAAATACGTCCTAATAACATCATCGGCATAGATGTTGCAAGTCCGCATAAAACCGATGCCATGGTAAATATGGCAACACTTAAAAGAAAATATGCCTTTCTTCCCATTAATTTACTGAAAAAATCAACTGTCGGGATAACAATACCGCTTGCTACCAGATAACTCGTAATAATCCAGGTTGATTCGTTATGACTTATTGAAAAAGTCCCTGCCATATAAGGCAATGCTACGTTTGATATTGTTTCATCCAACGCAAACATAAATATTGTAAGCATGACCGGGATCATTACAATCCATGGACTTATATTTTTATTTTCTCCCGCGAATACTGCTGTTTCTGCCATTATCCCCTCTTGTTGTTTTTACTATCTGTAGATTTATCTACATAATATAAAAGCATAATTGCTTTTATATTGCAAGTTGTTTTTTGAAATTTTTATTGGAATTTGATATCATATTTTTCGAGCAAATCACTTCTTACGACCCGTAAAAGCTCTATCAGCTTAAAGGCATTTTCCTGTTTGTCCTGCAAATTCATATCTTTTATATGTTGTTCAACAGAATCGCTTAATTGTTTTAGAAGCTGCCTGCCTTTTGTTGTTACGGAGTTTTGCATAATCAGTCTTTTGCCTTTTTTAGACGGGTTACGTGTAACAAGTCCTTTCTCTTCGAGTGACATCAAAAAACGTCCGGTATGTGCGCGACCTTTCAAGATAAGTTTGGCTAAATCTATCTGTGAAATACCATCATTTATAGATAAAGTGTCAAGTACGACAAATTCATCATGTGTAATCCCGAAGTTGTTTTCGTTGAAAAATCTGACGATAGTTTCATGCAGAACTCTGGAAGTTAATTCCAGTTCGTATGGTAAACTTTCCGTGTAGTGTTCAAATGCCATAATTACTTTTTACCACAATTTTATAGGAATTACAACATATGTTGCTGCCTGCGTAATTCTGTGATACTATTTAGTTGGGAGAAAAAATGGAATTTAAACCGGTAACCAGTAAAGATTTTAGGATTATATATAATGATATGACAGAGCAGTTTCCGCCGGAAGAATTGAAGTCATACACACGTTTTTGTGAACTCCTTGAGAGCGGACGCTATTATGTGAAGTCTGTAATAGATGAGGCGCAAATTGTAGGATATGTGATTTTTATAATAGTGAATGACAGTTTGTGGCTTGATTATATAGCCGTGTTTAAACAGTTTCATTCAAAGGGTTACGGTGGCAGGATTTTGAAAGCTCTGCTGGAAGAGTTTAAAAAAGGTATCTATCTTGAAGTGGAAAAGCCTGATAAACTTCTCCCGAACACTCTCCGCAGAATAAAATTTTACACAAATCTAGGAGCGCAAAAACTTAATTACGACTATTACTACCCTTCAGCGGCTGCTCCTTTGGCAATGGATTTGTATTATCTGCCATATAAAAGTTTACCAGAGCAGGTTGCAGCTGACATTAAAGATGTCTTTGCCTTTCTGCATTCTGATATTGCTTACTTAAACAGTGGTATCCAGTGAAGTATCATTCTTTGTTGGTCTTTTATAAAATCTCTTGAGCAGCTCTTTAAATTTTTTTTTGTCAGTTGCGCTTATTTCATTTTTGTTATTATGCGGGGTAACAAAACCGATATTTTCTGTTTCGGAAATTTTAAAAGACATGTGTGAGCCGCGTTTTTTGTTGCGCGTGAAACCTAACGATTCACAAATCCGTTCAACATCAGATGCCAGAATTTTTATTTTTTTCGGGGTTTCAGAATCAAGGATTTGTTCTATAAATTTTTCTCTTTGTCCTTGAAATACAGGAGTATAATTATAATTTTGTATATTTTGAATTTTCATAAAGCAATAATAACGCAAAAAATATTATAATCAACTCCACGACCGGCGGATGTAAACTGATTTTATTTACCTTTTATTGAATTAAAAAGGAGGATTTTATGCCAAACGATGCACAAGACAATGATATTACAGAAGAAGTTAGAGCAGATGCCTGTCAGCTGCCAAAGCGCGTTTTGATGGTAGTGACAAATGCCTGTGAAGCAAAAAATCATGACAGGACAGGTGTCTGGCTGGAAGAATTTGCCGTGCCATATCTGGCATTTTTAAAGGAAGATTATATGGTTACGGTTGCCACACCGACCGGTGATATAGCACCGGTTGATCCTGCAAGTGAAAATTTAATAAGAGATATTAAATGGAACGAAGCTAAAAAAGCTTTAAATGATACTATGCCGCTTGATACGGTTGATTATACAGTTTATGACGCAATAGTTTTGCCCGGCGGGCACGGATCTATGTTTGACCTGGCAAAATGCGACGCACTCGGCGAAATAATTAACTACTTTAACCGTCATAAAAAACTTATTGCCGCAATATGCCATGGACCGGCAGGGCTTTTACCGGCGGTAAAGGACGGTATTCCGTTTGTTAACGGCAGACGGCTGACCTGTTTTACTAATGATGAAGAGCAGGTTTATAAAAAAGTTAACATGCTGCCATTTTTTCTTGAAGATGCACTGAAAGAAGCCGGAGCGGTTCTGGTTAAAGAAAATGTCAGCGCTGTTAATGTAATTCAGGACGATAATCTAATCACCGGACAGAATTTCCAATCTTCTGAAACTTTTGCAAAAGCAATTATAAAATACCTTTCGGAAAATGATTAAAAAAATTGTTAAGCGTCTTTGTTAACAAAGACGCTTTTTGTGGTATAATTCTTTTACAAGTAATTTATTACAGAGGTAAAAGATGTTTAGGATCGGATTGGGTTATGATATTCATAAATTAACAGAGGGGCGCGATTTGATACTTGGCGGGGTAAAAATTACCCATGAAAAGGGACTTTTGGGACATTCAGATGCTGATGTATTAATTCATGCGGTGATTGACGGATTGCTGGGAGCACTTGCGCTGAGTGATATCGGAACTCTTTTTCCGGATACTGATCCTTTGTACAAAGACGCAGACAGTACGGTTTTATTAAAACATGTTTATGAACTTGTAAAACAGCACGGGTATGTTCTGAATAATCTTGACTGCAATATTATTGCCCAAAAACCTAAAATGATGCCATACATCCCTAAGATGAAAGAGGTTTTGTGCAGGATTTTGGAAACCGAACTTGAAAATGTTTCTATAAAGGCTAAAACCAATGAGAAAATGGACGCGGTAGGAAAAGAACTTGCAATAGAAACACATGCAGTTGTGATGTTGAAGAAAGCGGATTAGAAATGGATTTAACAACAGAAAAAAAGTTTGCGGCGGCTCTGTCAATAACTTCTAACATAGTAATTATTATACTCAAATTCATAGCCGGTATCATAACCGGCAGTATAAGTATTATTTCAGAGGCAATACATTCGCTGAGTGACGTATTGGCTTCTGTATTGACTTTTTTTGCCGTAATGCGTTCCTCCGAACCCGCAGATAAGGCGCATCCTTTCGGACACGGTAAATACGAAGATATGTCAGGTTTTATAGAAGGCGGTTTGATAATTTTTGCAGCTTTTTATATTATTTTTGAAGCCTGCAAAAAACTTTTAGGCGGAACAGCCGCAGAAATAGATTCCACAATCGGGATTTATGTCATGCTTGCATCTGTTGCTGCAAACTTTTTGGTTAGCAGTTATCTATTTTATGTTGCCCAAAAATCTGATTCGGTATCTTTATATGCGGATGCACAGCATTTAAGAACTGATATTTATTCATCATTCGGGGTTATGCTGGGCTTGCTGTTGATAAATCTGACAGGCATGGCGGTATTAGACCCTGTTATTGCAATAGTTATGGCATTATTTATATTGAAGGCTGGATTTTCAATATCCAAATCCACACTCAATAATCTTTTAGATGGCGCCTTGCCGCAAGAAGATTTGAATAAAATATGCAATATTATAGAGGATTTTAAACCCCGCGGAGTAATAGATTACAAGAATTTAAAAACACGCAAAGTCGGCGCTGAAAAAGATATAGAACTTACACTGATTTTTCCGGAAGATATGACGATTTTAGATTGTCATAAAGTTTGTGACGAGATAGAAGAAGCCGTAGAAAAAGATCTTGGCAAAACCGATATTCTGATACATCCCGAACCTTATTGTCAGCGCGAAAAATGCTTACAGCGCGGCAATTAGATATACTAATTCAGATTTGCATTAATATAACTAATCTATTCAGTTCACATGCTGTTCTTTTTTCCTCTTTTTAAATGATGTAGTCAAACTTAGATTGTATAGAATAGAAATATGTTAAGAACAAAGAATTGGGAAGGTTAATGAGCCAAAGTCTGGATTTTACATCTTACAATAGCATAAAACGGCTTTCAGAAGCAGAACTTACAGATCTGTGGCACTCTTATTTCAATGATAAAATGAATAAAGAAGTCAGAGATAAATTAATTGTGCAATATATTTATCTAATCAGATATGTAGTAGGACGCGTCAAAGTAACTTTGCCTTCCACAATTGCCATAGAAGATATTGCCGGCTACGGTGTAGAAGGACTTATAAATGCAATAGAAAGATATTCCCCGCAAAAAAATACACGATTTGAAACCTATGCACTTATAAGAATCCGCGGCGCAATTCTTGATCGTATTCGCTCACAAGACTTTTTGCCAAGAAGCGTAAGAAAAAAAATAAAAGAGATTAAAGAAACACAAGAAGAGTTAAAACAACAGCTCGGTCGTATGCCAACCACCTATGAAGTGGCGGAAGCACTTGAAATGGAGCCTGATAAAGTCAGCCAGATTATGTCAGAAGATATGACGATGACATCAATCTATGACAAAAAAGGCAATACAGAAGAAAGCTTAGAAATAATAGATACCATAGAGGACACCCATAAACTAACCCCTCATGAAGAAATGGAAGAGAAAAACGTTAAACAGGAGTTGGAAAAAGCACTTAAACGCCTGCCTGAACGTGAACGTGTTATCATGGTTCTTTACTATCAGGAAAACATGACACTTAAAGAAATAGGAGAAACAATCGGCATGTCCGAATCAAGAATTTGCCAGCTGCACGCTCAAGCAATTATGAAGTTGAAGAATATCTTAAGCGAAAACCGCACCTCACGCCTTCGCCAGAGTATTGTGTCATAAAGATTGAAAATCTTAAAAGTCATGGGCTTGAAATTTTACGAGAGATAGTGTATAATGGGAATATGAAAAACAAATTACCGAGGAAGTATAGAATAATCAGTAGGGTGCGTCGTTCTGACGCACCGGAAAATCTTGTATCTTCGCGTTATGCCGGTATGCATAATGGCGATGCCGGTGATACAAAAACGGCTAAAACCCTTGTCCTGAGCGGCTTTGCGGGGGGGCTATCTAAGCCCCGTGCGGCTTTCGCACACACAGTGTGCTCTTATACATGGGAACCCGCTAAAGGCGGACGACCACTGTTACGTCATCCCGCAACGAGAATGTGCGCACTCCACAGTAATTGTCACCTTGCGGGGTGGACACAGTCCACTCTTACACCTTGGAAACCCGCTAAAGGCGGACGACCACCGTTACGTCATCCCGCAACGAGAATGTGCGCACTCCACAGTAATTTTTACCTTGCGGGATCTCAAACAAAAAATCGACACAAGTTAAGATTAACTTGTGTATTTATAATGCAAAAAAAGTAGTCATATAGAAATAAACAAGAAAGGAGAATAATCATATGACAACAGAAAAACTTAAAAAAGGCATTACTTGTCACGAAGTAGCAGAGCCTAAAAAATGTAACGAACTTAACGTCCTAACGTCTTATCGTCTTAACG
>CALUQJ010000025.1 GCA_944322865.1 Candidatus Gastranaerophilales bacterium | reverse complement strand
AGCTGATTTACCCCGAAGGCATTCAGTATAATCTTTCAGAATTTCGAACACATAAAAAATCAGTCATATTCGAGTTCTTAGACCGATTGACTGATAATAAGTTTAATATGGGGCGTCTGATGGGATTCGAACCCATGCATATCGGAACCACAATCCGAGGTCTTAACCGCTTGACGACAGACGCCACTAGCTACATATTTATATTATCATAAAAAATTTTTTTGTCTATATCTTTATTAAAAAAATTCCGCCTCTTCTGACGGAATTTTTTATCTTTTATTATTTCTAACTTATTCGCTGGAACATATATCCTATTCCACGCGCTGTTAATATCAATTCCGGATTTGCAGGGTCCGTCTCCAATTTTGAACGTAATCTTGATATATGTACGTCAACAACCCTTGTATCTATTCGGTGATCAGGCGGATATGCCCATACATGCTGCAATATCTCGTTTCGCGAAAATGCCTGACCTGAATTGTTTACCAACAATTCCAACAAACTGAATTCCATGCCTGTCAAACGTATTCTTTCATTCTTTCTGAATACCTGACGACGAGCGGTATCAATTTTAATGTTACCTGTTGTAATTACATTCTTAGTAACTTTTCCCGCCGGGGTAACTGTTTCTCTGTTATTCGTTCTTCTTAAAACAGCTTTTACACGTGCTTCAAGTTCCTTTGGTGAAAACGGCTTGATTACATAATCGTCTGCACCTAATTCCAAACCCGTAATACGTTCTGATACATCACCAAGTGCCGTTAATATAATAATTGGAACATCTGATGTACGTCTTATTTCTCGGGTTACTCCGTAACCATCCATTTTAGGCATCATTACATCTAAAACAACAAGATCTGGATTATATTTGTTGAATGCATTTACTGCTTCTTCGCCGTCAGCAGCTGTATACACATCGTATCCCGCCATTTTTAAACGGGTTTCGAGTATTCGTCTGATACTTGCTTCATCGTCCGCTAGTAATATTCTTTGACGATCTTCTGTTTCGTTGGCAATTTCAGTGTTTTCTGTCATAGTTTTTTCCTTTAAATAAATTCTTTACACCACCAAATACTTCAAAAACAATTATTACAATATATTTATTTATTTTAAATTATTTGAATAATTATAACGATATATTAACCTAATTTTCGAAAAAAAGCAAGCACTTTTTTGAAAATTTTTGATTTTTTTAGAATTGTTTTTTTAAATTTTACGCAAATTGCGTCGCTATAATTTTTTTGAATTTTTCTAAATCTTCTGCGGTATCTATTCCGACTGGTGTGAAATCTACTACAGAAGCTTTGATACGCATACCGTTTTGCAATGCTCTAAGCTGTTCAAGGCTTTCAGACAACTCCAGCATTGATTGTGACATCTCAGTCATTTTTAACAAAGCTTCACGTTTGTATCCGTAAATTCCAAGATGCCCGTAGAATTTGGCATGCCCTTCATTACGTTCAAACGGTATTTTGGAACGCGAAAAATACAACGCATAGCCGTTATTATCTATCACACACTTAACCTGATTAGGGTTTTCAATTTCTTTTTTATCCGTCAGAACACGGATTAAGGTTGAGATATCTGCATTTTCGTCATCTCTGACATTTCTGATAACCTCATCTATACTATCAGCCTTAATTAATGGCTCGTCACCCTGTAGATTAACTATATAATCTATTTCTGGATGTCTGTTAACAACTTCTGCAATACGGTCACTACCGCTGTTATGGTGTTCGGATGTCATTTCAGCCTCTGCCCCAAACATAAGTGCTGTATTGTATATCTCTTCATTATCAGTTGCAATTATAACTCTGTCCGCAAGGGTTGCTTTGACTGCTTTTTCGAAAACCCACTGAATTATAGGTTTTCCGTTGACTTCAATCAACGGTTTACCTTTTAATCTGCTTGATCCGTAGCGTGCAGGTATTATTATAGCTGTTTGTCCCATATATTTCTCCTAACTTTTCTTTACTACTAATGCAACCCATTGATTTTGATGCATTTCTTCCAACAATTCAAGTCCATGCTCATTTATCGCGTCAATGACAATACTCTTTTTTTCATCAAGTATACCGCTTAAAACCATATATGCGCCTGTCTTCATAATGTTTTTTAAATCACCCATAATATCTGCAAGAACATTATGAAGGATATTTGCCAGTACAAAATCATATTTATCAGTAAGTTTATCTGCTGTATTTAACTCAAATGTGCATTGAACGTTGTTTTTTACGGCATTTTCTTTTGCAACATCTATAACGGTTTCATCGTTGTCGCAGCCGTAAACTGTTGCGGCCTTGAATTTTTTAGCGCAAATTGCTAAAATTCCTGAGCCAGTACCTATATCAGCTACATTGGAATTTAAAGGCATGTATTTTTCAGTGGCTTTCATGCAAAGCTGTGTTGTGGCATGTGTTCCTGTACCAAAAGCACATCCGGGCTCAAGTCTTATCACGACTTCATCTGCTTTTGGAGTATATTCCAACCAGTCGGGTACAACAACTATACGGTCAGAAACACGCGTTATATCCCATTTTTCTTTCCATTTTTTTGACCAATCCTGATTTTGGCACTCTATAACTTTGCATTCAAAGCTGCCGGTGTCATCATCTGTTAATCCACGCTCATGCAGGGTATTTTTCATGCCGGTAACAATATCGGAAAGTTCTTCCGGCGATTTATTATCTTTAATAAATACCCTTAAAGTACCTTCGGTTGTTGATATCATTTCAAGGTCCTTGTAAGTTTCTTCTGCAAGTACAACACCCTCGCAGTCAAAAGTTTCAAAGCACATTTCGGAAACGACATCCTCAATTTCCGGATTAATCTTTATTTGTAACTCAAAATAGTCAGTCATTATTCTAAAAAAGCACCCATTTTTCTGAATTTTTCATAACGTTTATTTTTCAATTCTTCAACAGAATATTTGGAGAGTTCTTCCAAACTGTTTAGAATAGTTTTTTTCATTTCAGCGGAAATAGCGTCATAATCAACATGAGCACCGCCTAAAGGTTCTTTTATTTCGCCGTCAATAATATCAAACTTCATTAAATCAGGAGCGGTAATTTTTAATGCATCTGCCGCATCACTTGCACGGGACGCATCACGCCAAAGAATAGATGCACAGCCTTCCGGTGAAATAACAGTATAATAAGCATGTTCAAGAAGAAATACTTTATCTGCAACAGCAAGCCCCAAAGCTCCGCCTGAACAGCCTTCACCAGAAACAATAGCGATAACCGGAACTTTTAACTTTGCCATATCTCGTAAATTAACTGCAATAGCGCGTCCCTGATTGGTTTCTTCTGCACTTATCCCCGGATATGCACCAGGAGTATCAATAATTGTCACAATCGGAATATTAAACTTGCTGGCATGTTTAAAGAGTCTTAAAGCTTTTCTGTAGCCTTGCGGCTGCGGCATGCCAAAATTGTATTCCAGATTTTCTTTGGTTGATTTTCCTTTCATGGTGCCGACAATCATGACAGGTTTTCCGTCGATTTTTGCCAGTCCGCCGATAATTGCGCGATCATCCATGCCGTCGCGATCACCGTGTAACTCAATAAAATCAGTACAAATGCGATTCACATAGTCAAGAAAATTCGGGCGTTCCGGATGTCTTGCGATTTGTAATTTTTGAGAAGGCTTTAAATTAGCATATAATTCGCGTTTGTAATCATCTGCCTGTTTTTCGAAAGTTTCAATTTCTTTATTCAAATCCATGCCGGATTCAAGACTAATTTTTTTCAATTCTTCAATTTTCTCCTGAATTTCTGCAATCGGTTTTTCAAAATCCAAAACTGCTGTCATTATTATCTACCTCATTAAATATAACTTTTTTATTCGTGCATAGAAAGGATGTTTCCAAGAACACTGCGTAAATCTTTACGCGCAGAAACTACATCAACTTGCCCGTATTTCATCAAATATTCTGCTGTCTGAAAATCAGACGGAAGTTTCTGGCGGATTGTCTGTTCAATAACGCGGCGCCCGGCAAAACCAATTCTGGCACCTTGTTCTGCAACAATAATGTCACCCAGCATGCCAAAGCTTGCCGTAACACCGCCGAATGTAGGTTCTGTTAAAAGATTTATGTACAGAAGTCCTTCATCATCAAGTCTTGAACATGCACATGATGTTTTCGCCATTTGCATAAGACTCAAGGCACTTTCCTGCATTCTTGCTCCGCCGGAGGAGGTAACCGCAAGAACAGGAAGTCTTAATTCTATTGCTTTTTCTATTATTCGGGTAACTTTTTCCCCAACGACACTTCCCATAGAGCCGCCCATAAAGTCAAAATCCATAATGGCTGTTGCAACCTTATGACCTTCAATTGCGCCAATGCCGGTTATTACCGCATCATTAAGTCCTGTTTTACCCTGAGCACGATCTAAGCGATCTTTGTAAGATTCAGTATCAACAAATTCAAGCGGATCAGTTGGTTTTATATCAGCGAATAGTTCTTCAAAAGAATTTTCGTCAAATAATTGTGAAATACGTTTTCTTGCATTTATTCTGAAATGATAGTCACAAACAGGACAAACCATCATGTTATCTTCCAGATCTTTTTTCAACAACTGGGCATCACAGTGAACACATTTTGTCCATAAATCCGGATCCATATCCACTTCCACACGTGCTTCCATTGCACGGCGTTGTATTTGTGCCTCCTTACGTTTTTCAAACCAATCTTGAATTGTCATAATTTTATATCCCTATTAAAAAATCGTTTATTATACACCAACATTATAGCGCAAAAATAAAAATTGGCAATAATGCTATTCATTTTTGGGCGGATTAATAAAGAATTTACGCATATCTTCGGAAATTTTGACGTTTTGTAAAGCCATATGATATTTTCTGACAAGCGCAATTCTATCCTGTTCCTCAAGTAAATCTCTTTTAGGTATTTGAACACTGTCTTTAACTTTTTCAAATTCAGACGGTGTTTTTTTATTCATAATTTTAGCGACAATTTCATCCAGATCGCTGCCGCCGACATTGTATTTGGACGCTATTTCGGAAACAGTTGCGCCTTGCGGCAGATTGTACAGCCATTTCAGTGTTAATTTATCGCCTTTAGATATATGGATAATACCTTTTTGATGCGGGGTGTACATGATATCTGCTTTGTTGTGACTGTGTCCGAGTCCTACAGCATGCCCTATTTCGTGCAAAATCGTATGATAGACTTCGTTTTCATCCATATAATCACTATGAACGAGTCCCTCTGTCAATCCTATAGAAACTTCGGCTCCGTAAAGGCGATTTGAGGCATCATAGCTGAAATAGCAATAGCCTAGTGCCTTGCGTTCAACTCTTTTCCAATCAATATTTACACTGCTTTCCAGAAGAGTCTGTACTATCTGAAACTTAATTTTTCCATCAGATGCCCGCTGCCATTCATCAAGAGCGCGTCTTACCATTTGATTGTATCGGTAATCCTGTCCTTGTTTAGAATAAAATTTCATTGGCGCTATATAGACTTTTAGTGGCATAAAAGTCCATCGCATCAAACGTCCTTTTTTTAATGATTCATTAAGATAGGTGTATTTTTGCATATTTTTATTGTATAATAAAAACATAAGAATTTCTATATGTTAAGCATGACAACCAGACTAGGAGGATATTATGAATATTATGCAAATGATGAAACAGGCACAGAACCTGCAAAAAAAATTAAAGGACACACAGGCTGAACTTGCCAATATTGAAATTACTGGTGAAGCAGCAGGCGGCGCAGTAAAGGTTATCTGCGACGGTCAAGGAAAATTTAAATCAATAAAATTATCTCCTGAAGCTATTAATTCAGAAAACCCGTCAGCTGTTGATGCTGATTCCGTTGAAATGCTGGAAGATATTATAACCTCAGCTATTCAGCAGGCAAGTGAAAAAGCAACAAAACAAATGGAAGAAAAAATGAAATCCGTAACTGGCGGACTTAATATTCCGGGATTATTCTAATGATTTATCCTAAATCAATAGCATCATTAATCGAGCATTTTCAGAAGTTTCCTTCAGTGGGACCAAAATCTGCTCAGCGTATGGCATTTTATCTTTTGAGGATGCCAATGAGTGAAGTGCAAAAATTTGCACAGTGCATAGTTGATGCAAAACAAAATACTCGCACCTGTGAAATATGTTTTAATATATCCTCAACAAGCCCCTGTGAGATTTGTCTGTCTAATAAACGTGACAGGAGCACAATCTGTGTTGTGGCGGAAACAAAGGATTTGATTGCAATCGAAAAAACTAACGAATACAAGGGGCTTTACCATGTTTTGCAGGGGCTTATTTCTCCTATGGACGGTATAGGAGCGGATGATATAAGGATAAAAGAACTTCTAAACAGATTGACCGGTGAAGAAGTAAAAGAAATTATACTAGCCCTCAGTCCTTCTGTTGAGGGGGAGGCTACAAGTTTATATTTAACCAAACTAATCAAGCCGTTTGGTGTAAAAATCTCAAGAATTGCATTCGGTCTACCTGTCGGGGCTGATCTTGAATATGCTGATGAAATTACAATTGCAAAAGCCATTGAAGGACGCCGAGAATTGTAATTCGCTATGTCCGGCTGTATCAAGATTAAAATGGGTGCTCCTATAGAAAAAAACGGCAACAATGCCAAGGATGCGGCTTTATTTAACCTGATTACGCCCGCTGTTTTTTGCGGTATACAATCTTTTGTCCGCACTTTCAATAAGTGAAGAGGCATCAACACCGTCATAAGGATAAGTTGCAACACCCAGACTTATTGTAACATTGCTTTCACGGTTCCCGCTCAGATGATAAGTTTTCTCTGCAACACGTTTACAAATCTTTTCAGCAGTAGAATAAGCCTCATCTTTATCTATATTAGGAAGTATAATGCTCATTTCTTCACCGCCGTAACGGCAAACTATATCAGTTGCACGCACATTGCGTTTCAAAGTCAGAGCAACCTGTCTTAACACAGCATCACCTGACTGATGCCCGAATGTATCATTAAATCTTTTAAAATGATCTATATCAATAATAATCAATGAAAAATTAGATTCATAACGTTTTGCCTGTTCAACCTGCATTCTCATCTGCTCCTGAAAATATCTGTGATTATACAACTCTGTAAGTCCGTCAGTTGTTGCAAGTTTGTATTGATATTCAAAATCTCTTGATTTAATAAGGTATTTTACGATTAACATACTTATAAAAGCCAAAATAGCAAATATCAACGGATAAATTACTTCAAACCATACATTGCCAAAACGCATTGCATAATACGCACTTAACACATAAACAAAATATATAGCAAGAGAAATCAAAGAGGCATAAACAGCTGAATTTACACGTAAAACAACAGTACCTATAACAAGCGCAAGTATCAAACTTATTACAATTGTACTGAACCGTTCGACTTTACTGATAAAATTGTTATCAATAAGGTTATTTACATAAGTTGCCTGAATTTCCACTCCAGGATAAATTTTGTCGGTAGGAACTGATTTTATATCAAACAGACTTGCGGCAGTTGTTCCAAAGTAGACAACTTTGTTATGGAAATTATAATCTAAATCAGTATGTTCGTTATTTATAGCTTTTATTAATTTATATAGCGGTATTTGAGTATAAGTTCCTGCCGGTCCGTACCAGTTAAGAATTGCAGATCCGTCTTTTTGTAAGAGTATATTCCGCCCGCCAAAACTCAAAACAGAATTTGCATCTATTTCAAAGTCTTTAACATCAATTCCTTCAACCTGTCTTAAATATTCCAAACCTACTTTTAAGGCAAGCTGCGGATAGATTTTATCCTGATATTTTACAAATACAGGCATGGTGCGCAAAATACCGTCATCAGAACGGGTTACGTTTATAAATCCGATATTAGAAGAATAATTCAGTATGTCATCAATAATTGCGCGGCAGTTAGTGAAGGTAACATCAGCCCAATTAAGATTTTCCGAATAATTTTTTACATTTACCGCCAACCCCTCTGGCAGAACCGGCGGAGTACGCAAATCTTCAGACTGATTATCAAGATTCATTGCCGTGTAGACATTATTATATTTTTTGAAAAGGTCTGCAAGAGCCTTGTCAGCCTGATTGGCACTTTTAAGAGATTTTACAAACATAAGATCAAACGCGACAATACGCGGAGATTGAGTTTCTATATAATCCACAACTTTTGCGTAAATATCACGAGGAAGCGGCCATTCTCCATAATGATCCAGAATATATTCATAACTTGCATCATCTACAACAACTATTACAATATCATCAGATGCTTTCTTTACACCCGAATTTACCATAATTGTCTGTCTTAGATCAAAAGTTTTGTTTTCGACCATATCAATAAAACCGCTCAGATTTGCATTTTTAACGCTCAAAATAACAAGCAAAAAGAAAAATACAAGCCCTAATGTAAAACAAATCTTTTTAAACATATCCTGCCCTCAAAGTCCCGCCATGAGCGGTTATAAAATTATTTAACATGTTCAGTATAATTGATTAAGGCTGATTTGGCAACAAAATTTTTCAGTAAAAATTGTTTTTCCAGAATAAAATTATTTAATTTCAACACCTGAGTAGAATAAGAAAGTTCATCAGGGTTTTGCAAATATCTAAGCAAACATTCTTCGTGCAAATTCATTACAATAACCTATAACCAATATTTTAATTTTAACGATAAATGCATTATTACAAACCTTATAAAAAATTACATCAACCTTTTAAATAATATATAAGCGAACATCTAAACCATATGCATGAGAATACGGAATTAATTAACGATTTAATGTTTTTTATTGCGTAGAGCTTTTTTAGCAAAGTTAATTGCCGGCACTTCTTCACTAAAAACATGGTGGCGTCCGATTTGTTCTAAAATTTTATGTTTTTCTAACTGTGACTGAACTTCTTCATTAGGTACAACAAGTAAAATTCTAATATGTTGGCTCTTTAATCTTTCAATTATATCTTCAAGTGCAAATATTGCAGAAATATCAAGGGCATCGTCTGCATCATAAGTCAATATTAGAAATTTTGTTCCTAGCATATCGTCAAATTTTGATATTAACTGAGTAGCAGACCCGAAGAAAAACTGACCGTCAATATGCGCAATTCTGATTTTATGATGAAAATCTTCTTCAACAGATTTTTCAAGAGTTAGAACATCCTGCTTATGAACAACTTTATGAACAATTCTTGCTTTATCTGCAACACGTTTAGCGTATAAAAGCGCAGCAAGGGTAATACCGGCTCCTACAGCAACTATAAGATTGTAAAATACCGTAAGCAGGAAAACTAGCAACAGTACATATAAATCCTCTTTAGGCGCGAATTTAACTACTTTTAATAATTTAACGTCAATTATATCATATCCGATTTTAATCAAAATACCTGCCAGCACAGCTAGTGGAATTTCGGCAACAAATCCGGAAAATTTAAACAACAAAAGTAAAAGTACAACAGGGGTAACAATAGCTGCCATACATGTTGTCGCCCCTGCCTTGAGTGCAGCAACCGTACGCATTGTAGCAGCCGCTCCTGCAAGCGAGCCGGTCATTGCACAAATTGCATTCCCGACACCTTGTGCAAAGATTATTCTCTTGGGCGAACTCGCTGTCTTGGTTAGAGAATCGCATACCAGTCCTGTCAAAAGGCTTTCGGCTGTTAATATAATAGCAAGAGTTACTGCATAGTGGAAATATGTGATTATATCATGCACACTAGCATGTGGAAAAATGATTTTCGGTAAATCAACAGAAATAGCAGATATTTTATCAACATCTAGCCCTAATTTCATTGATATCAGTGTGCAAACAATTAATGCAAGTACAGTGGACGGAAAAATTTTATTAATTTTTTTAGGCACACCAAACACAATCGCAAGCGTCAATATACCTATCAACAGAGCATCATAATTTATTGAGGCAAGGTTTAAGAAAGTAAATTCAATGCTCTCAATCGTATTTGACATAGCAGCATGTCCCAGAAGCGGGTTTATCTGCAAAATAATAATAATTATACCAACCCCGTTCATAAAACCTGATATTACGGGATACGGAACATATTTAACTATGTTAAGTAAGGCGGAACGCGAGAGAATAATCTGAATGAGCCCCGCCATAAACATAACCAGAATTACTGAAGAAATATTTTTATTCAGAGCATGCATAACTGACGCAATAACAATTGCAGACGGACCTGTAATTCCTGAAATCATCGGTATTCTGGTTCCGATAATTGCAACGATAAAACTCAATATAATTGCTCCCCACAAGCCGGCTCCGGCACCAATTCCTGTAGCTACACCAAACGCCAACGCCTGCGGCAGTGCAATAATCGCAGCGTTTACTCCGCCAAAAGTATCCCCTATAAATATATTTAACTTATTTTTTATTAATCCAATATCCATTAAACAAATTGTAACACGAAAATTTACGAATTTTTATGTGCTATAATTAATTTATGAAATTAAAAGATATCTACAGCAAATCAAAAATTAACCCTGTTATTTCATTAGAAGTTTTTCCGCCAAAAGACGGACTTGATTCGCTTGACGCTGAACTTGAAATCCTCAAAAAATATAATCCGGCTTTGATATCAGTCACAAGTACATCTTCCGCAACAAACGCAGTACAAAGTGAAATAGTGCAAAATATAAAAAACAAAATGCACTTAACGGTTATGCCTCACCTCACTTGTGTCAGAAATTGTAGGCAAGACGTGGAAGATTATATAAAAATTCTCCAGAACAATTCTGTAGACTGCATACTTGCATTACGCGGCGACTATCCGACAGATGGCACTCAAGTATGCTGCGAATTTAAATACGCTAATGAACTTGTAGAATTTATAAACTCACATAGCGATCTATCAATAGGAGTTGCCGGATATCCTGAAGGACACATTGAGGCAGAAAGTATTCTCTCTGACATAAACAATCTTAAAAATAAACTCTCAGCAGGTGGCGAAGTAATTTATACCCAGCTATTTTTTGATAACTCAAAATTTTTCAGATACATAGAACTTTTGGAAAAATCCGGAATATCAGTGCCGGTTGCCGCCGGAATTATGCCGGTTATAAGCTACAAACAGATAACAAGAATGATCAATCTTGCAAATATTTCTGTGCCGAAAAATTTTGCGGAAAAAATTGAAGCTTACAAAGACGATAAAAAATCAATGGTTGAATTTGGAATTGAATTTGCAGTTAATCAGTGCCAATCCCTTATAGCTTGCGGTGTTGACGGTCTGCATTTTTATACCCTGAATAAAGCTTATTCAACATCAAAAATTTTAGACAGCATTATATAAGGAGGATGCATGGAAAACCTAAACAAATATATTGAACACACACTTTTAAAACAAGACGCGACAAAAGAAGATTTTCTAAAACTTTTTGAAGAAGCAAAAGAACATAACTTTCTCGGAGTTTGCATAAACCCTGCCTATGTGAAATTTGCAAAAGATCATCTAAAAGGAACAGGAATCAAGGTCGTAACAGTAGTAGGTTTCCCTTTGGGGGCGAATTTACCGTCTGTCAAAGCCTATGAAGCTGCCTGCGCAGTTGAGGACGGCGCAGATGAAATTGACATGGTAATAAATGTTTCGGCACTTAAAGACAAAAATTACGAGTATGTAATAAACGATATACAAACAGTAAAAGAATCCTGCGGTTTTTCCTTGTTGAAAGTTATTTTAGAAACGGATTTGCTGGAAAAAGAAGAGATTAAGAAGGCATGCGAACTGTGCATTGAAGCCGGAGCTGATTTTGTTAAAACATCAACCGGATTTGTGAAAAACGGGGTCGGTGCAAAAGTTGAAGATGTAAAGCTAATGTATGAAACAGTTTCTCCACACGGGCTAAAAGTCAAAGCATCAGGCGGCATACGTGATAAAGAATCTGCCATAAAATTGATTGAAGCCGGAGCATCAAGACTTGGAACAAGTTCAGGTGTAAAAATTGTTCAATAGTTAAGATGAGCGTAGATTTTTTGCGCCCTTAAGATAGACGAAATTAGGCACAAAATTATCATCACAATTAACGACAATGAGAACACGCAGACACATTCTGCGGGAGTTAGGAACATCCAGCTCATTCAAACACATCATAGCAACCTTGTCCCAGCCGATTGTAAGACGTGCGAATTTAGCAGGAAAAGCAGCGTTCAAATCAGTTGTCACAGTAAAAATTGCGTGCGAAATTTTTTCTTGCGTGAGATTGTTCTGTTTAATCATTTCAGTAAGAAGTTCAACAGTTGCCGCCTTAATAGCCGCTTCTGTGTTAGCTTCAACAGTAATAGCACCACGTATACCTTTAGTCATATCATACTCCTGTTTTTTACAACTGTAGTACAAATTTTCAAAAAAGTAAAGAAGAGAAGAATCCGGCTCGTAACGATGTTGCGCCGTATCCCACAACAGCACTCGAAGTACGCACTTATACATTGAAACGATATTGGTGTAGGTGACAATTAACGTAGAGTGCACACATTCTCGTTGCGGGATGACGGCGCAACGGTGAGTACGCTAATCCGTTAGCCGTGCTCTAAACCTTTGCCTCCTCATTGGATACAATAATTGCCCCCTGTTTTTCTATTGTTGTGTCG
This sequence comes from Candidatus Gastranaerophilales bacterium, assembly GCA_944322865.1. Classification (GTDB taxonomy): domain Bacteria; phylum Cyanobacteriota; class Vampirovibrionia; order Gastranaerophilales; family Gastranaerophilaceae; genus CALUVH01. Next base: position 12,187 of record CALUQJ010000025.1, on the reverse strand, counting down.
AAAATATCGACTTTAACATTTAAATCTGCCCAGGTTTCGCGCACTATAGACTTGATTTTGTCCTGACTGCTGCCTTTCGAAACAATCAATATAGAAGGTCCTGCTCCGCTTAGTACTGTACCTAAAACATCTTCTTCATGTTTTAGATTAGTGATAATCTTTTCCAATCCAGGAACTAATTTCATTCTGTAAGGCTGATGCAACTTATCTTTCAGTGCAAGCTTCATAAGTCCTGCATCTTTTGTGTGAACAGCATGCACAAACATTGCCATTCTCTGTGCATTAAATACCGCGTCTTGCATAGGCACCTCTTTTGGAAGCACAGAACGCGAAATATCTGTTGCAAGCTCATAATCAGGCACGCAAACCGTCAAATGCCATTCTTCCGGCCAATCAAGTTTTTTATAAATAATACTTCCGTCATCTTCTTGTGAAGTTATAACGAGTCCGCCGACAATCGCAGGTGTAACATTATCAGGATGCCCCTCTACCTCTGTTGCAATTGATAATAATGCAACTTCATCAGCCGGCTTGCCCAGTAATTCATTTGCTGCAATAAGCCCGCCGACAATAACGGAAGCACTGCTGCCTAAGCCGCGAGCAATAGGTATTTCAGACTGAATTGTTATTTTTAATTCACTCGGAGTCTGTCCGATTGAGTTGTATAAAAGCTCAACAGCTCTATATATAATGCTGTTTTCGTCCATCGGAATATGATCGAGATGAAGTTCATTTTCCATATCTTCACCGGCAAGCACATTTATTTCAACGCCTGTACCCGGAAGCACAGTTTCTTCAATAGTAATAGTATTATATAAAGGTATTGCAAGTCCCATGCAATCAAATCCGGGACCTAAGTTTGCCGACGTCGCAGGCACTTTCACACTTACTTTCATCTTTTCCCTCATTACTTTCCTGTTTTATTATAACAGAAAAATAAAATTAATGTTATATTTATCCTATTTTACTTGACAAAATACAAAAAATAGTAAATAATATATACGCAGCCTTTAATGTGTTGTTCATTTTATTTAAAGGCTTGCTCCTACGGTTTAGTTTTTCGTGCTATTACGGCAAGGTTAAATGCTAGTAATAGCATTTTTATTTTATAAAATACAGTAACCCGCCTCCAGCCACCCAATTTCTACGTAAATTGGGTGTTACGAGAAAGCATGCACTTGCACACAAAAGCATATCTTAAAAGTATTAAGATTTATAAAAAAATCAACAATATTAAAAATGCGTCGTATAATACCAATATGTACGAACTATATCCATACTTTACAAACGACGGATCTGTCGGGCTCTTTAGCCCTGATGCCGATGATATATACCATTCTACATACGGGGCGCTGACTGAGGCGTATGAAAAATTTATTCTGCCCGCTGACTTTGAAAAATATTTTTCTAATCACAATAAAATAAAAATTCTTGATATTTGTTTTGGAATTGGCTACAACACAAAAAGTTTTTTAAATTATTTTTATGAAAAAATTTTTTGCAAAAATGATATCGCTAAAAATAATTATATCGAAACGATAGATACTAATAACAATACATATAACGCTACGTTAGATACCGATAACAAGAATAGCAAAAATTTAGACCATGAACACCTTGATTCAGAAAAATTATCAACTGAAAATGATAATTCAAATTTGAAACCTGAGATTTATATTAAGGCAATTGACACAGATAAAACACTTGCATTTTTATCACCGTTCATTGTGACCGGCAAGAGATTTTGGCGTAGAGAGAAGATAAAATTTCAACAGGAAAAAATTGAAAAAATGCTGAAAAAAAATTCAGCTCCCAAAATATGGATAAATGATGAGATAAATATAATTTTGCTTTTAAAAATCATAGAAAATCACCCTGAAATTTTAGAAGATACAGAAATAACAAGACTTTTGGCAAGTTCAAAGTACAGCAGATATTTTTCAGGCTATATGCGGCGTTATTTCGCGTTTAAAAAAACGAAGATATGTAAATACACCCCTTTAAAACTGTTATCCGCCTATTTACATAATATATATTATCGGTATATTTCTAAGCGTCAGAAAAAGGCGCTGAATGCCCTTAAATTGCTTGATTTTAATTTTGACCTTAAAATCGACGATGCTCGCAAGGTCCTGTTAACCGACAATAACATCTATAATTTTGTTTTTTTGGACGCATTTACGCCTGCCAAGTGTCCTTGTCTTTGGACAGTTGACTTTTTACGGCTGCTTTATTCGCATCTTGATGTTGACGGAATGATTTTAACTTATTCTAATGCTGCAAATATAAGGAGTGCATTTTTGGAGGCAGGATTTTATGTAGGAAAGATATATAATGCGCAAGCAGGAAAGTTTACCGGCACAATTGCAGTAAAAAATAAATCACTTATAAAAAATGAGCTTTCAGAATACGATTTAGGGCTTTTAAAAACAAAAGCAGGTATATTTTATCGCGACGAAAATTTAACAGGGCTAAATGAGGCGATTGTCGCGGCTCATAAAAAAGAAGTCGAAACCAGCACAAGGATATCCAGTTCGAAATTCATTAAACAGTGGAAGAAAAATATAGTCGTTAAGACGATAGGACGTTAAGTCGTTAAGTTCTTTTATGAAAAATATGATGTAGTTGTTTCGTTAACCATCTAAAGAGAAATGAACTTAACGTCTTATAGTTTTAACGTCATAACGTCTTCTATTATCGGTATCTATCTAAACGATATAGCGATTAAATAAAAATTAATTTTCCTCTTGAATTTTTTTGAGGACGATTTCGTAGCCGAGAAGTTTTGCAAAAAATTCCGCGTCATCAAAACGCAATGTACCAAGACGCATTTTGTGTGAAAGACCGTCCGGCGAGAATTTTTTATCGCCCTTTTCTGAGGCAACCTGCGCCAGTTCTTTTAATGTCATACACTCTTTTGCCAATAATATTTTTACAAATTCTCTTGCTGTCATACTCAACCTCTTGAGTTATTTTACAAATTATTGAGTATATTGACAATTTTTTGATAATGCTCTATTATAAATGAAGTATTAATCATTAATAAGATGATTATATCACTTTATTGGTAGTAAAACTTAATTGAGAGGAATTATTATGAAAAAACTATTCGCGTTTACTTTGGCAGAGGTATTGATAACTCTCACCGTAATCGGATTTGTTGCTGTTCTTACAATTCCTAGACTTGTAGAAAATTATCAATCTAGGTCATGGAATACAGCTTCGGAAGTATTTCAGAAGAAACTAGGCGAAGCATTAAAAAGCATGAATGCACTGGGTACTCTTGCAGGATATGCTACAACAGAAGATTTTGTTAATGAGTTATCTAAACACATCAAAATAACTAAAATATGTAAGAATGATGATATAACTTCATGTTTTGCTGATAAAGTTTATTGGAGTACTACAAATGAAGAAATAGATATGTCTAAAGTTAAAACGTCTACCAATTTAGGTATAAATGGATGGAATACCAATACTGTTGCAGTACAGTTTGTAAATGGCGTCAATGCAGTACTTGCATATAACCCTGAGTGCACGCAGAATCCATATAGTAATCAGGTTACAGGAACCAATTGCATAGCTATACTATATGATATAGATGGTTTTAAGAAACCTAATACCTATCAAAAAGACTTGCGCGGTCTTAATGTAACTTTAAATGACAAAAATTGTGGTCTTATATTGGCAAATGGACTCTGTTTTTCAACGCCCAAAATACCTGAGCCAATGAGTTATGAAGATTGTATGGCACAGAAAGATGAGCTAAGTATTAATGGCTGCTACTATGACGATGATTATTGGGCTGGTGCAGTAAAAACTTGTAAAGATATGGGTGGAAAAATAGTAAGTAATGAATCTTTTAAAGCAAATATAGCCCCCATATTATATCCAGATGCCAATGGATATTACGATTGGAATGTGCAACTTGACCACGATGCGGCTATATCTTTAGGATTTGTATTAAATATTTCTAGCTACGGGCTAGCAGAGATTTGGGGTGAATATGAAGATCCATTTGAGTCTAATGGTTTTCACAACGCAAGCGTTTGGCGTTTAAATGAGACCAGCTTAAGATATATACGTCAATCTAATGCCAGCATTGAGCGTAATAATAGTACTAATTTCGTAATCTGCGAAATCTAAAACTGTAGAATTGTAGATATTTCTCTTGAATATTACGAAACATTAAGAATCAATTATCTACAAATAAAGCTTTCCAAATAATGTTAGTTTTGTAGGGTGCGTCGTTTCGACGCACCGCATTTATAAACATTTATTAATCTTTTGCCGGATGCCGCGAAAGATACTAAAATATTAATCATGCCAAATTATGATTTAATCGTGGTTGGCGGCGGGACAGCAGGCTGCGCGGCCGCTTACACAGCAGGAAAACTCGGACTAAAAACTTTATTAATTGAACGCAAAATACATCTGGGCGGCACGATAACGTCCGGACTTGTTATTCCTGTTATGAAATCCGGTGACAACCAAATTAATACAGAATTTAGAGAAGCGCTCACAGCGGAATTACGCGAACTTGGCGGTCAGGCGACTTTTCAGAGCAATTCCGGCTGGTTTAACCCTGAACTTGCTAAAATTGCACTCGATAACCTGATGAAAAAGGCTAATGTAGAGGTCTTTTTTGACACCCATATTATAAATGTCAAGATAGAGGATAGACACATTACCCGCGTCAAAATCTCTAAGGAAATATTATCAGTATCTACCGATGAGATAGATATGGAAAAGAAAAAATTATTGGTATCTATCGGCGCGAAATATATAATCGATGCAACAGGAAATTGCGAAATCGGAAAAATTGCGAATTGTAATTTTTTGGAAAAAGATAAAGAATTTCAGCCGGTAACTCTGCGTTTTATGATGGGCGGTGTTGATTTGAAAACATTTGCCAAGTGGCTTGCTGAGTACGACAAAGACCGAAATGTAACTATTGTGGAAGAGATAGACGGCTATATTCACCTTTCAACTGCTTACACGTGGGATAAGGACAAGAATTGGGCGCTTAAACCTATATTTGATGATGCGGTGAAGAACAAGGTCTTAAAACGCTATGATACTAACTATTTTCAGATATTTACAGTGCCTGGAATGCCTGATACTGTGGCGTTTAACAGCCCGCGCGTTATTGATTACAACAATTCTTTAGAGGTTAAAAGTATCTCAAAAGCTTTGTTATTGGCGCGTCAGAATATCTATCGATATCTGATTTTCTGCCGCAAATATTTTCCGGGGTTTGAAAACGCCTATATCTCGAACATCGCGGATATGCTTGGAGTAAGGGTTTCCAGACGTATCAAGGGTAAATATATTTATACTGTTGATGATTTGAAAAGCGGTAAAAAATTTGAGCATCCTGTTGTTATTTCAAACTATCCTGTGGATGTGCATTCAAACAAAAAAAATTGTTCTACATTGCAGTCATACAGCGATTACCAGCTTCCTATAGAAGCCCTGATGTCTGCTGATATTGACAATCTTTTTGTTGCAGGACGCTGTCTTTCTGCTGATTTTATGTCACAAGGGGCATTGCGTGTTCAGGCAAGCTGTTTTTCTATGGGCGAAGGCGTTGCTAAATACATTGCCTCTATTATCAAGAAGTAGTGTCTAATTTAGCTTGCAGCGCCTGCGCAGCGTTTAAAAGCGGGTCAATTGTCGGGGAATATGGCGGCGCGTAAGTTAAATCATTATTAATAAAATCATCAACGGTTAATTTTGCAAGAAGTGCGGTTGCAAGTGTATTTACGCGTTTATCTGCATCACCGGCTCCGACAGCCTGACCGCCAAGCAAGAGTCGCGTTTTTTTATCTGCAATAAGTTTTAATGTGATATTGTTAACATCAGGCATGTAGCCGACTTTGTCATTCTTTGTTACAGTAACAAAAACTGGTTCATATCCGAGTTTTTCGGCACTTTTTACGCTTAATCCGGTCATAGACATAGTAAATCCAAGGCAGCGCGTAACTGATGAGCCTAAAACCCCAGGGAATTTTTCTTCAACGCCGCAGGCGTTCATGGCGGCACAACGTCCTTCTTTATTTGCGTTTGAACCAAGCGGAAGCCAGATTCTTGTATTAGATATGAGTAAATTTTCATCAACACAGTCGCCGCAGGCATAAATATCACAGATATTCGTTTCCATTTTTTCATTTACTTTAATTGCACCTGTATGGCTTAATTCAATTCCTGCCTCTCTTGCAATATCAACATTAGGCACGACACCTGTACAGAGCACAACAAGATCCGTATCAAAAGTTTTACCGGAACCTGTGCGCACACCATTTACACCTGTGGTGTCGCCGGAAAATTCTGTCACCATATCTGATGTTAATATCTCAAATTTACCGTCATTAATTGAATTAAGCTGTTCCAAAATTAGTTGCGACATGTCAGTATCAAAGATAGACATTATCTCCGGAGCAAATTCAACAACTGTAACCTTCAAATTCTGTTTGACAAAAGCTTCAAGCAATTCCATACCGATATAACCGCCGCCGACTATTGTTGCGTGTTTTGATTTTAAAGCTTTTTCTTTTATTGCAATTGCATCTTCGATTTTGCGCAGCGTAAAAACATTGGGCAGATTAACATTTTTTATAGGCGGGACAAAGGGTCTTGCACCTGTTGCGATGATTAATTTGTCATAATCTACAAGGAAGGCTTTTTTATTTTCAAGATCTTCTATCAGAACCTGCTTGCAGTAAGGCATAATTTTAGCCGCACGGTTTCTTAGATGTATATGTATGCCTTGTTGTTCAAATTCTTCAGGAGAACGCACAAGCAGCATTCTGTAATCGTCAAAATTACCTTCAATGTAATAAGGCATACCGCAGGCAGAATAAGAAACATGCGTATCATCAGTATATAAATTAATTTCAGCGTCCGGCAGAAGTCTTTTTGCCTTGGCAGCGGCTTTTGCGCCTGCTGCAACCCCGCCGAGTATTACTAATTTCATCATACGATTAATATAGCATTTTTATCTTCTTCTGTCCATTGCCCGATTAATTTAAACCTGAGGTAGATAAAATTACCCCTTTCATAAAAGAGCAGTAAGCGTCTACATCTTCCTTGTAATCTTCAATTTTGTCTACAAGATTAACTATTTCGACGATAATTTCTTCTTTTTTTAGCTGGTCATACATAGCAAATACACACTCCGTAATCAATAACTATTTACTAATTAATATATCGACCGCATGCCGGACAATCTTTAACAAAAAACGACTTGATGTAACAAATGTTTATTTTTTTGGTATAATTCAAATTAATAGATAAAGGGAGAGAAATATGACAACACAAATCTTAGAGGCAAGAAAAGGCAACATCACGGAACAAATGGCATATATTGCTAAAAAAGAAGGAGTGACGCCTGAATTTGTACGTGAAAATGTTGCACAGGGACGCATTGCAATATTAAAAAACAACAGACGTGATGACGTTATTCCGACTGCTGTCGGTGAAGGTATGACAGTTAAAATCAACGCTAATATAGGAACATCAATGCAGCGCTCAAATGTTGAACAGGAACTTGAAAAAGTTAAAATTATTGAAGCAACCGGCGCGGATGTATTAATGGATTTGTCTACGGGTTCAGATATTGACGGCACCCGTAAACAGATTATTGCAGCCACACGACTTCCGATAGGTACTGTTCCTATGTACCAGGCAGGCAAAGAGGCGCTTGATGAATTTAAGGACATCTCTAAGCTTTCTAAAGACAAATTATTTTCTGATATAGAAAAACAATGTCAAGACGGAATAGATTTTATAACAGTGCACTGCGGCGTAACAAAATTTGTTGTAGATCAGCTTGAAAAACAGGGACGTGTTATGGATATTGTATCCCGCGGCGGCTCAATGCTTGCAAGCTGGATTAAGGCAACAGGAAGAGAAAATCCGTTGTATGAATACTATGACGAATTGCTTGAAATTGCACGAGAATACGATTGTACACTCTCGCTCGGCGATGGTTTAAGACCGGGATGTATAGCTGATGCAGGGGATCGCGGTCAGGTTGCGGAAACCCTTGTTCTCGGCGAACTTGTAAAACGCGCAAGAGAAGCCGGTGTTCAAACAATGGTAGAAGGTCCGGGGCATGTGCCTTTGAATAAAATTCCGGCAATGATAGAAACTATTAAAGTGCTGACTGATTATGCACCTTTATACGTTCTTGGTCCTCTTGTGACAGATATTGCTCCGGGATATGACCATATAACATCTGCTATCGGCGGAACGCTTGCAGCTATGCATGGGGCTGACTTCTTATGCTATGTAACACCTGCCGAACATATCGGACTGCCTGATGCAAGACAGGTTAGAGAAGGTATTATCGCAAGCCGGATTGCGGCGCATTCTGCTGACCTTGCAAGAGGAAACAAAGCAGCTTATCAAATGGATTTGGATATGGCAATTGCGCGCAAAAACCTTGACTGGAAAGCACAACGCGCTGCCGCTATAGACAAATGCACTCTTGAAGATATTGAAGACGGTGAACCGTGCACAATGTGCGGCAAATATTGCAGTGTTAAAATCTTTAAAGAATATTTTAACGAATGTAAATAATTACAGACATTTCGGACAAAAAGTTCTTTTACCGGTTTTATAGCAGGTGAAAGGACTTTTTATTATGCAATTGATAACCAATAACAAGCCGCAAATCGCATTTCAAGCAAAATTTCTACACAGCGAATCTTTAAAACAGCTTGCTGATTATGCTGTTGAACACAATAAATTTGAAAAACTAAATCAGGCGCGAAAAAATATTGACAGTTCGTTTTTAATGACACGTTTAAGACTGGATATATCAAAATCTCAAGATGGTTTTCCGGTTGTAAGCTTTACAAGATTTCAACCTAAAAAGACGGCAAGTACCCCTTATGAACTAGAGGATTACGTTCAAACAAAAACCGTCAAATTTGAAGCCTCCCGCAAAATGAACCCGCTAAAATTTGCGCTTGAAAAATTCATTAAACTTGGTAATGGCGCCCCTCATAATAATATGTACAAAAATATTGTAAAAGATTAATCTATTTCGTTATACACAAGTTTTTTACGCAGCTTCCACTGTGCAAGCGTCAAAACAAGAATTATGACAAACAAAACATAGGCAATCGCAGAGGCTTTGCCTATGTTAAAATATTCAAACGCATTTTTGTATATAGCGTAAACAAGCACATTGGTACTGTCCAGCGGTCCGCCCTCTGTCATTAAATATATCAAATCAAATATCTGAAAAGAACTTATAGCAGTAATAATGACGACAAAAAATATCGTTGGCGACAGAAGTGGAATAGTAACATTTTTAAAAGTCTGAAATTCATTTGCACCGTCGATTTTTGCAGCCTCAAACATACTCTGTGATATTCCGCTTAAAGCAGATAAAAAAATCACCATATTGTAACCGATGAGCTTCCAAACAGAAACAAGAATAAGTGCCGGCATGGCAAAATGCGGATCATAAAGCCAATTTATATGCAGATGTAAAAACTTATTCAAAAGTCCTATATTAGGATCAAAAATCCACTCCCAGATAACACCGATTACAATCATAGGGGTTATAAAAGGTAAAAAATAAGCGGTCTTATAAAATTCACTTCCTCTGATTTTTGTATTGAGTATTGCAGCAAGAATAAGCGGAATAATTACTCCGAAAATAGATGTTGAAATAGCAAACACAATAGTATTTAAAAGTATTTTATAAAACAAAGGCTCTGTAAAAATACCTGCATAGTTATCCAATCCCACAAATTCTATAGGGTTTAATAAGTCCCATTTGGTAAAACTTAACCCGAAAGAACATATAACAGGGATTATGATAAAAACAAAAGTCCCGATTAATGCCGGAGCAATAAATACGAGCCCACCTAATCTTTGATTATTACTTATTTTTTCTAATAGCCTTTTCGCAACTTGTAACAGATTTTCGTTCATGTTACTATCATATCATAAGTTAAGTATTAGGGAGAATTTGTAATGAAACAATATGAACATGCATTTGGAAAAAACGATATACGAGGCATTTACGGCGAAGATATCACAGAAATATTATTTTACAATGTCGGACGCGCTTTTGTTGAATACCTTCACAAAAATTCAGCTAAAAAACCTCAGAATATGAAAATAACAGTGACGCGTGATGCAAGAACGCATTCTCCTTCACTTGCAAAAGCTTTAATTGCAGGTGTTGCATCAACCGGCGCTAAAGTTGTTGATTTGGGGCTTGCCCCGACACCTATCGGATATTATTCGGAAGCCACAATGCCGGATGTAACAGGCGCATTGATTATTACTGCAAGCCATAACCCTAAAGAATACAACGGACTTAAAATGACTTTTAACAAACAGAGTCTTAATGAAAAACAGATTAAAGAAGTGCGCAACATAACATTCAAAAACTGGACAGAAAATCTAGATATGTCTGGAACAGCCGAAAAATTGGATATAATTCCGATTTATATAGAGGATATGAAAAAAAGATTCGGCAAAATCGGCTCTGGGATTAAAGTTGTAGTTGACAGCGCCAATGCAACGGGCGGCGTTGTTGCCCCACAATTATACAGAGAATTAGGCTGTGAGGTTGTAGAACTCTTTTCTGAACCTGACGGTACTTTTCCTAACCACCACCCGAATCCGAGTGATTTTAAGACACTTGCGGCTATCAAGGATACTGTGATTGGAGAAAAAGCCGATATTGGGATTGCCTTTGACGGCGACAGCGACAGAATAGGTGTTATTGCAGCTGACGGAACACCGCTTACAGGCGATAAATTGCTGCTTATATATGCCGAAGATTTGATTGAAAGCGGCGCTCAAAAACCAACTGTAGTGTCAGAGGTTAAATGTTCTCAAGTGCTTTTTGACACAATTAATAAAATCGGCGGACATGCTGTAATGTGCAAGACCGGACATGGATTTATAAAAGAAAAAATGAAGGAAACCGGCGCTTTATTGGCTGGCGAAATGAGCGGTCATACTTTCTTTAAAGACAGATATTACGGTTATGACGATGCAATTTATGCAGGATGCCGTATTATAGAAATTATTTCAAAACACAAAAAACTTAATCCGGAGTTCAAAATTTCTGATATGATAAAACCTTTCAATGCAGTATGCACATCTCAGGAAGTCCGTTTCCCTTGTCCTAACGAGAAAAAACAGCAGACACTTGAAAAATTTAAAAAATGTGTTGAAGCTGATAAAAATATGTTCGGTAAAGACATCAAAGAAATAGTTACTCTGGACGGGATGAGAATTGTTTTTGACGGCGGTTTTGCTCTGATAAGACAAAGTAATACAGAACCTGTATTTACTCTCCGTTTTGAAGGTAAAACTAAAGATGAATGCGAACATTTCCAGTCCTGCATGATTAATTCACTGGAAAAATGCTTGGAGTAAAGGATAAATATGCGTATAGAAAAAACTAATAACCATAATGTGAATTTTAATTCAATATATACACTTAAAGGAGATCTGAAAGATCTTGCGCGCATAAAAGAAACCGTTATACCAATGTTGAGCATTGTTAAACCACAGTCAAAAATTTTTGCAATGAGCACAGACGATTACTTTACACAACCGGTACGCAAAGCTATGACAGCATTTGCCCAAAATACGGGACTGGGCGGTGTAGAGTGGTTTACTCAAAATATCGAGAGGAATCACGGTATTAAAGTAAATATTCATAATCGTAATGAAATATTCGTTTTCACAGGCGAGGACACTGACAAGTTAAGAAAATTTTTTCAAAAAAGCAGATCGTTTTCAAATACTTTAAAAAATAAACTACATATACTAAAAGATTCAATAATTGCATCAGGAAATGATCTAACACCTCCTGCAAAAGGAGCATTTATTACAAACAACTTTGTAAAACGCCACGAAAATGCCTTCTATAACTTTGTTGCGCCTAAAAGCAAAAAAGTTGATAATATCCCACACCTGATAAAAAATATTTGCGATGACGGCATAAAGTAAATTTTAAGTAATAAAAGTTGAAATTTTTGGGGCGATAGTGTATAATGGAAATATGAAAAACCAATTACCGAGGAAGTATAGAATAATCAGTAGGGTGTGTCGTTCTGACGCACCGCAAAACCTTGTATCTTCGCGTTATGTCGACCGGCATAATGGGGTTGCCGGTGATACAAAAATGGCTGAAACCCTTGTC
>CALUQJ010000024.1 GCA_944322865.1 Candidatus Gastranaerophilales bacterium | reverse complement strand
AAACTTCTTGCTATATCTATCTTTAAGGTATTTTTAGGGTATCAGTATTTTAGCACTTTTTTTATTTTTTGCAAGAAGAAATATCAATAGAAATAAACATTTGATATATAGCCCCTCCCTGTTAATCATTTGTCAGAAAGTCTTTTTGTATCTTTTTTAAAAGCTGGTGGGAGAGGCTTAAAAAGTTTCTCATTCTCTTCTAAATATTCAGTTTCTTTTCTTTGAAATGTTCGTAGTTCTTCAATATTTAATTTTCCAACTAAAATGTTATCTTCTCCGCCTTTAATGTTTAGAAAAGTCATTTCGCTTGCTTTTTTGGGGACTATTACTTTGCTATCGCCAAATTGTGACGTGTTTACTTGTGTTACAAAACAATGAATATCTCTTGCTGTAGATTTTATAATATGATTGAAATAATCAATGTCTTTGTTCCATTCACAAGCAATAATCATATCAACATATGATTTAAATTCACTTCTATAAGTAGTATCAGCTAGTTCAAAACAATCATATGTGGCAAAATATAGCCCGTTCCAAGAAAATAAATTATTATTATAGGTTCGTTTCTTTTCTTTATAATTATATGGAATTTCTTTTCCGTATTTTTTTATTTCTTTAATTTCTGATGGTGAATACCATTCTTTTAATCTTAAATTAATAAAACTATTAGTATAGTTTCCGATATCAAATGGAAGTATAGTTGCAATTAAATTTAAAACAGCATTTTTAACAGTAATGTGTTTTAAGCCACACACTATTGCAACATTATGTTTCTTTGAAAAATCAGCAAATAAGCCAAGTGCTTGATGCGGAATACATAATTCAGGAAAAACTATCATGTTACATTTTGTTTTATTATTTTGAATCGCTAAGTTTAAAAATCTTATATATTCTTGTAGTTGTTCAAAAGATAGTATTGTGGATTTTTTAATATTTTGACTAATAGAGTCATCTGTAACCTTTGTATTGTATAATCCTATTATAAATTCAGACAATTTAATTTGCCTATGGTCATTATTAGATGATAATTCAATATATTTTTTTTCAGAATTTTTTATTAATTCAGTTAAATATTTTTTTATATTTTCTTTTTTATCATTATGGAAATCATCAGAGGCTGCGTATTGTGTATAGTTTAAGAGTATATAATCTTGTATAGATTGTTCAAATACATTATCTAATAATTTAATATTATTAAAATTTTCGTTCTGAAATAATGTCTTATAATTTTCATAAAGCATTATTTCCTCAAATGAAAAATATTTTGGATTATACTTGATTTTTAAATTATCTTTATTTAAAAGCTCTTGGAATTCAAAAAGTTCATTGATATTATTTATATTTGTAAAATCTATATAGTTACTAGGCTTTTGCGAAGAAGCATAATTCAAAATTGGCATGTAACAATATTTATGCTTAATCATTGCAGCATCTAATAATTGCTTTATTTTTTTATCATAATTATTCTTATCTAAAAAATTCTTTAAATGTTCTTTATTATTTAACTTTTTGAACACTTCTTTCTTTTTGTCAGAATTATTTTCTTTGTATATGAACTCAGGATTTAATGTTAAAGCGAGGTATATTGATTCTCTTAAATGATTAAATAAATCTATCTTTATTTTATTCAAAATACTCGCATTTTTATAATGGCTTCTTTCTATGTTATCAACAATTGTAGATATAAGGTTACAAAATGCATTTTCATTATTATTAAGAATAAAGTATGTTAAAACTTTATCCCAAAATGAAAAGAGTTCCAAGCCCATTCTACCACTAAAGGCATAAAGAATCTCTTCTTGATTAAATTTATTAGTATTCTTCGCATATTTTGCTAACATTAATTGTTTTGCAAGGTATGATGAAATTTTAAATCTATCTAATTGATACTTATCAATACTTCGGAGTTTATTAATTGTATCATTGTAGTCAATTGAATAAGTTTCTTGAACGAAGTCCTCCTGTATCCTATCCTCTTCTGGTAAAAATCGAAATTCGCTACTATGTTTTCTTATTGTATCTTTAAATTTTTTTAACATAGCTTTTGTGGAATTTGCATCAAATACAAATAATTTTACTTTATTACCTTGTATTATAAGTTTCTTATTATTAATTGTTATAAAATAATTATACTCATTCCCCGTACAATTTTTATCAATATTGATTCCGCCTGTTGTTATTTCTTCTGTTAAAACAGCATTTTGACAATCTTTTTTATTACAACCACAAAAGTACTGTTTTAATATTTTATGAATTGATAATTTTCTTCTATCTGTACAACAAGCTTTATCACAAATGCCATCTTCTTTTGATAGTTCCTCACAGTCACCCTTGTTTTTTAATACAATTAAAATATCATCTACATATCTTCCATAAAATGCAGGATTTACATACTGATTAACCTTCTCATCAAACGTTCTCAAATACCAATTTGCAATTATATTAGATGATAACATGCCGATAGGAATAGGTTTATTAGATGTTAATTTATCTAATTCTTTTTTATTTTTATTGTCAGATTCAATTAATTTTTCTATTGATTTATAATATCTATCCCTTATTTCTCCTAGAATAATTGTTAAAAAAGAATATTTTTCATAGTCATCTTGAAGATTTTTATTTTCACATCTTATTTTTAGGTCATCATTAATTAATGAATATTCTAAATAAGCAGATGGATAATATCTTTTTATATCAAGAGAAACGATAATTACATCAGTTTTATGATTATTAAGTAAATCTTCCGCGACTTCAATGCATTCATCACGCCATTTTTGATATTGATATGCATAATTTTTAAATAATTTATTGCCTGATAGAAGTTTTTTTGAAACATTGTCAATCTGTAATTTATTTGCATAACAATAACTTTTATCCTTATTTGAATAATGGCAATATTGCGAATCTAACAAATACCCAAGCTTCATTATCCATAAGACATTTATAATATGTAACTCTATAGGTATATCTATGAAAAAATTAAAATTTTTCATAATATACTTATCTGCAATATATCTATTTGTAACAATAAGTGTATCTTTTTCTTCTATAATATTATTTTCAAAACTTTTAGGTTGAGTATAATAAGTAATTTTTCCATATTTATTTATACTAAAATTTTTATCAGTTGAATATGAATTTAAATCATTTTTTAGAGTTTCAAGTTTTTTAGAAAAATCTATATGCGTTTCAAATTCAGCAATTTTTCTACGCATATGACAATTTGTATTATCATAGTAAAAGTGAGCTTTTAATTTTCTATAAGCATCTTCTATATCAGATATTGTGAATAATAGTTGTTTGTTTTCTGTCATATTTCCCTTTTTTATATATTACTACAAAATTTGCTTATATAGTTCAGCATTGAATAAAATTGTAATATAATGTTAGAAATTTTTGTTCTAAATTTTTTAAAATATCAATTTCTTCTTTCGTTAAAATTTCATTGTGTTCTAAATATAAAAAATCATCATAAAGTTTTAAGACCGAAATATATATATTATCACGTTTTTGATTAAATTTATTTTGTGATTGTGAATATATATTGAATTCATGATTGTTAAAAGATAAAGTTCTTCTATTACATTCTATAGATGTAATATACCAAAGCAAGCCACCACAAGAATAAAAGTTTGAAACTTTTATTCCATTCTTTAATATAAAGAACATTAATCTTTCAAGTGGACTAATTAAATGAAGTTGTTTTGATATTTCATCTAGTGCATTTATATCAAAATATTCAGTTCTAACAATATTAAAGACTGCCGGTGACATTTCTTCATAATTATCAAAAGCAGAAACAATATTTTTATAGAAGGATGTACCTTTAATTTTAGGAATTATATTATCTAAATTTAAATAATCCTCAAAATAGCATATATTAATAGGTTCAGTCATTGGATTAAAATTTATTTTGTAAGTAACATTAGGATCTGTCAAAACTAGACTTAAGGGATCGATAATAATAAAAATTATTAGTAATAAACCAATAGTATATTTTTCCAATTCTATAAATAATTCAAATTCTTTTTCTTTATTAAAACCATAGGTATTTGCATATGGCTGTCTTGCACGATAAAATGTATCAAATCCCTGTTTATGAATAATTTTATTTGCTTTTTTGATAAGATCTTCATGTTTCTTAAAATATTCTGGAATTGCATTTTTAATTTCTTTATAATCAGCTGACATTTTTTCTAATTTTTCCCTTAATTTTTTATCTACAGGAAAATAATTTTTGGATTCCCATTCTTTTTTCATATAGGAATCTTTGGTTAGATACAACATACTATTTATTACTTCACTTGCTTCTCTTACAGAATAAAAAGCACAATCAAAAAGCCCATCTTTATATAGAAAAATGGCATTTTTTAATAATTTGATAGCTTCTTCTACAAAAGAATTACAAAACATTTCATTAACTTGCCCAGTAATTATAAATAGAGAATGCAAATACAATAACAATTTCTCACATTCAGGATAAGAAGTTGTTTTCCTATATTCCTGTGTCATATTATTAATAGTTTGTTTTTCAAAATCTTTAATGTCAGTCATTTATTCACATAATTTGTAAATTACTTACTTTAAGTATACCTCAAAATAATAGAGAATAATGCTATCTGGACTACCAGCACCAGTTACTTTTGCTTTTTACTATAGAAAAAGTAACCCCGAAAACCGACTCGGATGTACTAAAATTTTATTTACTCCCTTCAGTGCTCTGTGATATGGAGTGTTTTGAATAAGATAATTTGCCAGTTTTTTTTTGCAAATTACGGTGTATAGTCGACTTTGGCTACAATCCGCCTTTACAAAACGCGTGTTCTCAGCAAATTATTTCAGGCAGGCATGTTAATAAATTCTCTTACAGGTCTAATTGTTTTTCTATCCAGCACATAATCAGATTTACCAGATATTCTTGTTGTTTTGTTGTTAATTCAACACCTTTAGGGAATTTATGCCATTTATTTATACACCCGCGGCAGCAGGTTGCTGTTGCATGCTGCGCAATGAATACCGGATGTCCTTTCATTGGAGTTTGTTTACCGTCATTTATTATTACAGCCGGCGCTATCCGCTTAGCAATAAAATCACTGGCATGGGATTTTATAACATCAAGTCCTTTTTCTGATATATATTTTCTTTCATCGGTTTTTAATCTAAACTTACTGCGAAATTCAGACTTTGCAAGTCTGGCTAAAATATCTTCATACATTTTGTACATATAACTCTATATCTTCATCAGTTGTCATCTCGGTTGCCGCAACAAGTACATGCCGCGCATCAAGTTTTATTCCGCCAAGTATACCGCATGCCTTAAGCCGTTTGAGAAATTCGTCTGTATTTTCAACCTCTATGACAAATTCATTGAAGAAATTTTTGTTTAACGTCTTAATACCTTTTTCTGAAAGTTTATTTGATAAGTCATGGGCATGCTTAGCTGACAAATAACCGGCTTGATAAAATCCTTTTTTCCCCATAAGACTTAAATATAAAGTTGCACACAACCCGATTAGAGCCTGATTTGAGCAGATATTACTTGTTGCTTTTTCACGCTTAATATGTTGTTCTCTTGTTTGAATAGTCAGACAAAATGCTTGATTTCCTTCTGCATCAACAGTTCTTCCGGCAAGACGCCCCGGCAGCTGACGCATAAATTTTTCTCGGCAGGCAATAAAACCGGCATAAGGTCCGCCAAATTCCATAGGAATACCCAAACTCTGAACATCACCGACAACAATGTCCGCCCCGTATTCAGCAGGCGGTTTAAGAATAGACAAGGCTGAAATATCAACTGCGATTATAAGCAATGCGTCAACCGGCTTGATATCTGTAATTTCACCGTAATAATCCGGGTTCTGAATTAATACGCATGCATAATCTGAAGTATTTGCAGGAACTTCTTCAAACCATTCAACTTCAATGCCGCTGGCATGGGTATATGTTTTTATTACGGCTTTATACTGCGGATTAAGCTTTTGACTTACAAGCACTTTTGTTTTTTTGCTTATCCTTACAGACATTAGTATGGCTTCTGCACAGGCTGTTGCCGCATCATAAACCGTTGCATTTGAAATATCCATGCCGGTAAGTTCGCATGTCATTGTCTGAAATTCGTACATGACTTGCAAGGTGCCCTGTGATATTTCCGGCTGATACGGTGTATAGGCAGTTAAAAATTCAAATCTTTGTGCTACCTGTGAA
The DNA here is from genome assembly GCA_944322865.1 of Candidatus Gastranaerophilales bacterium. Classification (GTDB taxonomy): domain Bacteria; phylum Cyanobacteriota; class Vampirovibrionia; order Gastranaerophilales; family Gastranaerophilaceae; genus CALUVH01. The sequence goes on along the minus strand of CALUQJ010000024.1, from coordinate 18,977 downwards.
ATGCATGCCGGTATAAATTTATTGTACACCCCGCCGCCTAAAAAACTAATATATTCTGTTTTATTTTTTTTAGCCAGCGTTTTAACCAGTCTTTGCGTTTCCATTTCCGAAAGTGCATTCTCAAGATCCAGACTTTCCATTCTTGCGAGTTCAGGAATTTGCTTAAACAAATCCTCTATAGTGGAAATACCGATATCTTTGAGCATTTCTTTTTTGGTTTTAGCGTCATGTACTAAAAAATTATTCATTATGCCAACTCTTCTTTGTAATCTTCATATTCCATTAAATCACCAAATTCAACAGCATCGCAGTTTGTTTCGATTTTAACCAGCCAGCCTTTTTCGTAAACATCTTCATTTAGAATTTCAGGAGTTTCAACAACGGCTTCATTAATTTCTGTTATTTTACCGCTTATAGGCATATATATTTCAGAAGCTGCTTTAACTGATTCGATTGTTGCAAAAACTTCGCCTTTTTTAAATTCAGTACCTGCTTCCGGCAGTTCTAAAAAAACAATATCTCCCAACTGCTCTATTGCATAATCTGTTAATCCGATAGTGTAAGTTCCGTTTTCATTATCTAGAAGATATTCATGTGATTTTGAACACAGAATTTTTTCTGTTATACTCATATTTTTCTCCTTATTACATAGTTATTCTATTTCTTTTTTGTATAAACGGTCGTTTAACGACCACTGCATTGTGGAGTTTTTCTCTTATCATAACTTGAATAATCGCACCTGTGCAAATTTCTTTAATATTTTTTACATAAGCGAGCGCAATATTTGCCCCTAAAACCGGAGATACCCCGCCGCTGGTAATAGTTCCGGCTTTTTCACCATTATAATATACATCGTATTCATGTCGGGCAATGGATTTGTCTAGCATTTTTAGTCCGATAAGTTTTTTGTCAACACCATGTTCTAACTGATGCATAATAACATCTTTGCCATTGTAATCTTCTTTTTTATCTTTAGGAATAGACCAGGAAAGTCCGGCTTCTACCGGAGTTGTGTCTTCATCTAAATCGTTTCCGTAAAGATGCAATGCTGCTTCTAGTCTTAATGTATCACGTGCCCCGAGTCCTATTGGTTTAATTCCAAACTCTTGACCTTGTTCAAGAATTTTATCCCAGAGTTCTTCGGAAAATTCGTTTTCAACAAGAAGTTCAAACCCGTCCTCGCCAGTATAGCCTGTACGTGATGCCAGAACTTTAATTCCGCAGACATCACCTGTTTTTATAGTAAAAGAGGACTGTTTTGTGTCTAAACCTGTTTTCTGCATTAAAGCTTCGGCTTTAGGACCTTGAATTGCTAATAGTGAATAATTGTGGGATTGATTATCTATTTTGACATCAAGACCGCGCTTGTTGCGTACCATCCAGTTCAAATCCTCATCAATACGGGAGGCGTTGCAGATTATCAAATAAGTTTGTATTCCAAGTTTATAAATAATCAGATCGTCAATTAGACCACCTTTTAAATTTGGGAGTTGACAATAAACAGCTTTTTCATAATTAAGTTTTGAAATATCCTGCGGGACGATTTTATTTAGAAAATTAAGCGCATCTTTGCCGGATATAAAGACTTCTCCCATATGAGAAACATCAAAAAGTCCGACAGCTTCTCTTACAGTTTTGTGTTCTTCAATAATTGAAGTGTATTGAACAGGCATGTGCCAGCCCGCAAAATCAACCATTTTAGCGCCCAGTTGTATGTGTTTTTCGTGTAAATAAGTTTCTTTTGTCATTAACAAATCCCCTTTTATTGTAATTGTCATGCTTAATGGAGTATTTGTCAATGTATTATTAAGAGTTGTGATTTACGCAAAAAATCCTGTGTAAAATCATAAAATCAGAAAAATTTACAATCCGGCTATCTCCCTGTTCATAAGCGTTTACCCCTCTTAACAGCGCCAGAGTTCGACTTTGGGCTTGCATTTGAAAATTTTTGATATATAATATTTGTATAAACTACATTCTTGAAAGTTAAATCTTTCACTTACACAATCGAAAGCCGAGGCTTTTAAGAATTTTCAATTTACAAAATAGAGGATTACATTTTGAAGAAATTAGTACTATTAACTTTTACGTTAATCTGTATGTTGTGTATTCAACATCAAGCTCAGGCGTCTGACGTTAACTCTGTAAAAGCAACAATAGTTAAACACGCAATCGAAATGGGTGTTGATCCTGCTATTGCATTAAGCATTGCTAAAACAGAATCCGGTTTCAGACACGAAGCGAGAAGTGCTCACGGGGCTGTGGGAGTTTATCAGTTGATGCCTTCAACTGCAAGAAGAATGGGGCTAAACCCGTATTCTCTGAATGACAACATCAGAGGCGGGATCATGTATTACAAGATGATGTACAAGATGTTTGGCTCTGTAGAATTGGCACTTGCTGCTTACAATGCAGGTCCTGGCAATGTTAAAAAGTACAAGGCTGTTCCGCCTTTTGCTGAAACAAGAAGATTTGTTTCTAAAATTATGGCGGATTACAATCGTCAGAAGGTTAATCCGGATCCGGCTGTGTTAAATGCCAAAGCTCCGGTAAAATCTTTGCCGAAAACTCCGGCTCCTGTGCCAACGGTTAAGGTGCAAGATGCAGCGGATTTACAGGCTGAAATTATTGACGATTCACCTATTGAGTTTGATATTTCGACTCAGACTCTCGCAATTTAGAAAATACGTAAAAGTTTCAAACAATCCAGAAAAGACAGTTATTGCAACTGTCTTTTTGATTGTTAAGTTTTTTAACATTTAACGGTATTATTTAAAGTTTGCAGTACAAAATGCCGATATTCTAAATGTATCTAAGTACTCTTAAATGAAAGGAAAATCAGCAATGGGCTTATCAGCTTCACAAGCAAGACTATTAAGCATAACTGCGAGATTGACTCACAATGAGACCCGATCTCAGCTGATTACCAATTCAAAATTACGTCTTGCCGACAAATCCAGTGAAGCAAGCAAAGAGTATATGGAAGCATTAAACTCCACAAAATTAGTTTATGCAAACTACGATTCCACAGGAACAAGACAGACTGAAGCATTTACTTTCGGGTCTGTAACTCAATATAGTGACATAAAAAATCAGTATGGATTTGTGGATTCAGCAGGAAGATTGTTAGTTTCAGCAACAGATGCAAAAAATTATCAGAACAGCGCGACTCTGGCTGCATTTTTAAGTTGTTATGAAATAGGTGATATGGCTAACCCAAAATATGATCCGGCTTTGGAAGATATTTACGGTGAAAATTTTGGCGACTTTTTCAACGAAAATGATCCGCATGGCTGGGAAGGCATAGTTAATAATGCGACCAATGGTGCAATTGGTCAAATGGTGCAAGGCGGCGGAACAACACCATCATTCTCTGAAAACTTATTGCATGATGAAAATGCATATAACAACTGGGTTAACAGTTTGAAAAACGGAGTACAAAATATTGATTTTGGCGATAACAAAACAGAAGGGTTATTCAATACCTGGATAGATTCAATCACTGATGTACCGGAATTTGAAGCAGAACCGACAGCACCAAAGAAACCTGAACCACCAGAACAACCTCAATTAGGAGATGTTTGGGATAAATTTAAAGATTCTGTATGTCTTGATAGTACCGGAGGGTCTGAAACGGACGACTTTAAATTACCAAGTGGTGGCACATTAAATACTTATCATGCTGAACATGCTTTGAGTCATGCTCTTCATGCTGCTGGTGAGGAAATTACATTTACAGCATATCCAGGTACCCCGCAAGAAACAACTTTTACATTAAAACCATCTTCAAATGGGTCTTTTGATAATAGTAATACTGCTTATAGTGAAGCTACAAATGGACCGGTTGCAGCAGAACTGAGAGACGCTTTAGAGGATTATCCTGATATAAAACAAAATTTGATAAATACTTATTATGAAATTATCCGTGTTCAATGTAGTGCGAATGAGAGCGGAGGTACGTACAATGATAATGGTACTCCTACTAAGAGTATGTCAGAACTTGTAACAATGTGGAACACATTAATGGAGCAATTATCAGGAGCAGATCCGGGTGAAGTTTACGATCAAATGTATCAAGATTACCTAGAAGAACTTGATTACTACAATACTGTAACTTATCCAGCATATGAGAAAGAGTATAAACAATGGAAAAACGACTTTATCGGCGGTTTGACAACTTGGTATGAACAGATGCAGAATGCTAAACAAAATTATAGTAATGCAATCGACAATCTGCCGGCTAAATTTGTTCCGGATGAAGAAAATCCTAAGTATCAGTGGTATACAAACCTCTGGTTCAGAATGGGCGGGATCTCCGATGCTGAAAAACAAGATAATCAGAATAATTACAAAATTCTTGATGAATACTATATGTATAATGATGAATGGCTGCAATTCGCACTTGAACATGGCATTATAACTATGGAACAGGTTCAGTATCAAGAAGAAGGCGAAACTTTAGTCGAACAGATGAATCAGTATGCTTGGGTATCTATTCAATACAGCAACTGTGCTGACTTGTACGAAGAAACTGATGATGTTGCCATAGCAAAAGCAGAGGCTGAATATCAACGTAAAACTACTGAAATTCAGGCTAAAGATAAAAAATATGATACTGACCTGAAAAAACTTGATACAGAACACAACGCTTTACAGACAGAATATGATTCTATCAAATCTGTAATAGAAAAGAACGTAGAAAGATCATTCAAAGCATTCTCATAAATATTACATAAAAAAGCAGAGCGGCGGCACATTTATGTGCCGCCGCTCTTTTAATCATAAAACTCTTAATCAATATTCCAGCTGTTAAGATATTCTTTTTGTTCTTCTGTCAGAGTATCTATTTCAATCCCCATTGATTGAAGCTTCAATTCTGCAATTTTCACATCAACATCATGAGGAAGAGTATGCAGTTTCTTTTCAAGTTTACCCTGATTTTTAACGATAAATTCCATACCGAGCGCCTGGTTTGCAAAACTCATATCCATAACACTTGCCGGATGTCCTTCTGCTGCCCCGAGGTTAACCAGTCTGCCCTGAGCAAGTACATAAATTGATTTTCCGTTTTTCAATTTGTATTCTTCCAGGTTAGGTCTTATTTGTTTAATTTCGGTTGTATATTCTCTTAATCCTGCTACATTAACTTCCCAGTCAAAGTGACCGGCATTAGCTACAAATGCACCGTTTTTCATTTCTAATAAATGTTGAACATCTATAACATGTTTGTCACCGGTTACTGTCAGGAATATATCACCTTCTTTTGCCGCTTTTGCAATAGGCATAACTCTGTAACCTTCCATAACAGCTTCAAGAGCCTTGAGCGGGTCAACTTCACAGACAATAACATTTGCCCCGAGCGCTTTTGCTCTCATAGCACAGCCTTTGCCGCACCAGCCATAACCTGAAATAACAACGGTTTTGCCTGCAATAAGTATATTTGCGGCACGTAAGATACCGTCCATTGAGCTCTGACCTGTACCATATCTGTTATCATAAAGATGTTTTGTTAAACTTGTATTAACCCCGACTGCCGGAAACATCAGTGTACCTTCTTTTTCCATTGCCTGAAGTCTTATAATACCGGTTGTTGTTTCTTCGGTTGAACCGATTACATTAGCGGCGATTTCAGGATATTCTTTATGCAGAGTTGAAACCAAGTCGCAACCGTCCTCTATAATTAAGTGAGGCTTGTGTTCTATTGCATGTGCAATATGTGATTTGTAAGTTTCAACGCTTTCACCTGATATAGCAAATACAGGGATATCATAATATTTTACAAGTGCTGCCGCTACATCATCCTGGGTTGATAAAGGATTTGATGCAACAAGCACTGCATCAGCTCCGCCGGCTTTCATAACAATACACAAAGCCGCTGTTTCTTTTGTTACGTGTGAGCAAGCGGACAGTCTTAAACCTTTAAACGGCTGTTCTTTTATAAATCTTTCTTCTATCCGGCGTAATACAGGCATATCTTTGAATGCCCATTCTATCTGGTTTTTGCCTTGTTCTGCCAGATTGATATCTTTAATATCGCATTTAACTTCTGTCATTAGCATTAATTTTCTCCTTTGATTTTACCTTATTAATTATATTCACTAAAATTTTCAAATCATTATATGTAAAAATTTGTTAATAATAGTATATATCATGGCAAAAAATAATCTTCAGTTGGGTTATAACTAAAGTAATAAGGAGCTCTATCGTGAAGGTTAATTTAAATCAACAATTCGGAACTAAAAAAGTAAATTTTCAAGGGGTAGCACCGGTTAAATCTGATACAGGTAACAAAGAATATAAGTTTTCATTCCCGTTTGATGATAAATATTTTGACTGTTATCTGGAACTTTATCCTGTTTCATTGGATGATTATAAAAATTTCGTTGTAGATGAAGAACCGTATACTAATTTAAAAACCGGGAATAAATATTATAAATTAAATCCGGGCGAAAACAGAATTAACCTATCAAAAAGTTATCAGATATCAAACAATGAAGATTTTGCATATCATTATAAACTTCTGCCAAAAGGTACAGATCCTGAAAACTTTCATCAGGCAGATTACCAGATAGAAGCCGGTACGGTCGTTTATCAGGGAACTGGCGGGTATCAACGTTTCAATATATACACTCAAAGCTCCAACAATGCTCATGGCGGCGCGATGAAACTTGTTGTACCGGATACTTATAATGCAGGTTTTACATACGATGAGGACGGAGCAATAGTTCCGCGCAGAAATCTTGACAGAGTTTTTAAATCTACCAGAAGTTTTGCAAACAAAATCGGTGGTAATCTCGCCGGTATTGAAAAAGATGTTAAAGAAGGAAAATTTGACGAATATGCAAGAATAATTTCAACACCGATATTCACTGATGACAGCCTTTCAGGACATGCTTACTGGAATAAAAACTGTATGCAGATGGCGCAGGCTCTGGGAAATATTGACAATTACAGATCTTTGCAAAAGGCAATGTTTGCAAAAGGGTTGAACTTCGTTTCAGACGGCGCTTTTGTTAACGAAGGTTTGGAAGGTGTTCACTTTAAACATGTTTTAAAATGGGGGGACAAATCCCCGTATTTTAACTGGTTCAGAATATCAGGACTAAAAGACAGCCCGCTCACGCTCGGTGTCTTCTCTAAAAATAAATACTTTATCGGGCATAGAGTAGTAAACCCTAAATATAAATATACACAGGAAAATGATGGCTCTATTAAACGCACAAGTCTTTCATCTTATGAACCGAATAAACCGACTTATATCCAGATTTACGATACGCGTGTTGTTGATCCGGATAAATTAGATCCTAAAAAATTAATTAAATCTTACGATAAAATAAGTACAGATAATCCGCTGGAAATAAGTACACACAACGACACCGTTGTACCTTACAGTTTTGAAATTAATCCGGATACTTATGATTACAATATCAAGCAGCTTAATCAATTCAACAAGCGTGCTGACAGCGACAAACGGATTTTCATCAATACTCCGCAGGGCGCAAGATTTTTAACCAAGTTTGAAAACTTTGAACTTGAAGATAAATTTGAATGCGGTTTTGAGACCTGGGATGCTAACGCTGATATTGCAAAACTTAATTATGTATTCTCTAACACTGACACAAAAGAATTAGGGAATGTGCCTTACGAAAAGTTACCTGTTGTCATAGACTATATGAAACATAAAAACTATGAAGTACAGGATTATGCAATCAAGTCTGGGACATACTGGACAAAGAAAACCAGTCAGATCTTAAATCTCCATGTTGCCCAGAATTTAAAGAATATAGATCCTGCAAATCCGCAAAAAGTCTACAACGATATCAAGAAAAAAATAAAAGAAGGCGTTTTCCCGAAAAAGCTTGAAGAAAATCTTTCTCAGGAAGTAGTCACCAATATTCTTAATCGTCACTACAAACTGAAAAATAATATTTACAATGACAAATTTGATAATATAGTACTTGCAACCCTTATGGAAGTACCTCTGGATTCAATAGAACTGGGCGACAGCATTACTGCTGTATTTGCATCTCCGTACATTACAAAATATGCGACATCTGATGAATTTCTCGGTAAAACAAGATATGAATTATACAAACGCAACAACCCGCAGGTTCAGCCGCAATATCTTGAACTTTATCAGAAAACAAACAATATGTACGAAAAAGAAATGTCAGGATTTGCAAAAAATATTCTGCAACAGTTAGATAAAGAACAAAAAGACAACCAAAAAATTATTTCTTATCCGAATGCAACAGAATATGGTAAATTTGTACTTCCGACGCTGATCTCTGAAATTGCAAGATATGCTGTTATAAAAGGTCTTTTCCCGAATGCGCAGGTCAAAGTAAATGATAACGGTGAAATTTCTTATGATTATGAAAAATTAAAATCAACTTCTTTAACAGAACTCGGCATAATTGCAAGCAGTCCTGAGGATGAAGCTAAATGTTTGATAAATAAATTAAGAAGCGGTATTAATCATCTGAATAAAAACAAAAAAGCACAGGAAGAACTTGTTGATGCACTGAAAAAATCATTAAAAGGAACAGACCGCAACAGTTTTGCACTGGCAGAGGCAATAGTTGACAGAACGCAGTCCGGTTTGGATTGGCGTATTGATGCGACAAAAGATATCGGTGATATTGAAGCAATACGTAAGGGGAATACCGATTTTGACTATACCTGGGATCAGGTAATCAAGTTCTGGAAAGAATTTACCAAAGGTGTAGTAAAAGGTAATGAAAATGCGTATATGGCAGCTGAAATTACCGATGAAGGCGATTTATTTGAAAAGGGTGAAGGAAAATATTCACAACGTTTCCACCACATAGACAACGACAAGTTACACGATTCAAACCTTGTTGCAAAGTTTTTGCGTGAAACAAGAATGACAGCAATGGCAAACTACAGATATTTCTTCAGCCCGCTGCCGGAAATGTTTGCACAGAATTTTGAAACAGGTGATGTTAAAGACAATAATGACAACTATCTGGATAAATTACTGTTTAAAAAACTGGTCGGTACAGATAACTTCCTCCAATCAGCTCCGCTTCAGTCTTTAATTTATTCATATACATTTATCGGTAACCATGACAAGCCGCGTGCACTTCATTGTATGGCACTTGATATGGATATGTTTTTCAGTCTTAAAAGACATGAACTTGAAGCATACAAAATGGTTAAAAACAATTTTTCTGATAACATAGATTATGAAAAATTTGATAAATTCAAGAAATATGAGATAACAACTTTAAGTTCTAAAAATATTGCAATGGCATACGCTCTTCGTGACGGATTTGCTAAAGCACTAAAAGACAAACTGGATAATAATAAAACGACTCAGGAAAATTATGATAAAAGCTGCAAAGCCATAAATGCTGCTATATCAGAACTTGCTAACGGTCAATTTGAAGGTGAAAACTTTGAAGCTGACGCTTTCGGATTTAAACCGTTTGATGTAGTTATTGACGTTGTACTGCGTCAAGCTGAACGCCACGGCTTAAAGCTTAATGAAAAAGACAGAAAAACGCTTTCTCAAGATGTGTTCAAACAAATACTGGAGCCTGCTAACAAAAAATTACTTGCAATGTTAAAAATTCTTGTTGCTCTGCCGGGAAATCCGACTTTATATGCAGGTGATGATCTAAATTCAACCGGTTTTGAATTTAAATCCAAAAATATAACATTGGATAACAGATCATATCTTCACCATGAATGGACAGATCCTGATCACAAATCATATAATGAATTTGTAGCGAATTATGAAAAAGAATATGCTAAAGTTATGGGAACGCGTGCACGTGATGAATTACGGGCATTGAATGACGGGACTCCGTTTACTCTCAATATACAAACAGGTTATTATGAAAATGGCAGCACTCATCCTGTAACTGCATTACTACATCACAATACAGACGGATCCATGGTATTGTCTTTATTTAATACAACCGGCATGGTTCGCAATAATAAGGCTGATTACAATCCGCAAAAATTGTATATAAATTCAATTGATCTTTATCAGGTGCAGGATTCTGATAAAATCGGACTTCCAAAAGGTCTGCCGGCTGCTGTTCAGGGCGATGACGGTAAATTCTACGGTGACGGTGTAATCTTTAAAAATGCAGATTCAAATGATAAAAGTATATATAAAGTCTGCCGCTCTAAAGACGGACTGTACTTTATCAAACATTTTGTAAAAGAGGACAATGGCGATGTTCATGAAGCAAGCATTGAATTATACGATACAACAATGAATTTGTATTACGACCCGAAAAATCCGGTTTCATTTACAGGAAACGCTGCTCCTAAACGCCGTGTTCTATATAATCCGCAATATCATTTCGGCAACCCTTACTCAAATCTGTCAAAACAGTATAAATTAGGAGAAAAACTCGCCGTAGTATCTAAATAAAAAATGTAATTATTGAGGGCGGGTTGACGAAGGTCAGCCCGCCCTCAAATTCTCTGTTTAATATTTCGTAAAAATTTCGCCAAAACTAGCAAAATTAACCTAAAATAATACTTTATATAATAATAGTGGTAGTGGAAAATCGTGTGTAGATAATGGCATTAGATATAACCGGACTGCCAGGTGTAGGCGGAATATATTCAAATTTTTCAATTAGTAAAAGACGTAATATACCTTTTGCGGCAAATGCTCAGGCTGATTCTTTTCAATATACGTCTTTAAATCAATATGTTAATGAAAATGCTATTTTGCGTATGATATCATCCAATCCCAAAATAGCATCAATTTTAAATCAAAAACAGGTGAGCTTAAACATGAAAGAATTAAATCTGCTTTTACAAGGTCATGCCAAAGATACACAGGAAACAGCAAGAGGCATAATGGAAAATCTGCCGTTTTCATTAAAAAACAATGTTGATGAAAAAGCTGTATTGGATGCTGCCTATTTACATGATATCGGTAAAGTTTTAATTCCGCCGGAAATTTTGAATAAAACAGGGCGGCTGACTCCTGAAGAAACAGAAATTATGCACAAACACTCAGAATTAGGTTATGAATTATTAAAGACAACAAACATTAATCCTAAAACCCTGAACTTAATCCGCAACCACCACCAGAACGCAAAGAAAACCGGCTATCCTTTTGTAAATAAGGATTTCAAAGCTGATTTGAATTTGCAGATAGTCACAATTGCAGACAAATTTTCTGCCCTTACAGAAAAACGCGTATATAAAGATGCTTTAACGCCCAAGCAGGCTTTGACAATCATCTATCGGGATGTGCAGGAAGGAAAACTTAACCCGCTTATTTTTAAAGCGCTTGTAAACTATACAGATTCGCAGAAATTTGCACAAAAAACAACTGTTGCAAAATAAGATTTGCCAGCTTAGATATTACTTTTTACATATTTGATCAGTTTACGGATATCTTTATTCCAGATACCGTTCCAGTTACGTATTATAATATCTGCCGGCGTTACACCATACATTGTAAGTTCTTTAAGTTCATCCAGATATTTTTCTTCACCGGTATTATTTTCGATAAGAGATTTTTCTGCAATATAAAGAATTTCTTTTGCAATGTCTGCCGCGGTATAATCTTTAATTTTTGCACTTAATGCGTTTTTAGGAACATTATACCGTAATTCTGCAAACTCCCTGTAAGTGAACTCTTTAAACAATTCTTCAGTTTCTTTAATTGCTGTCGGATTGTATAAAATCCCCTTATAAATCGCAAGCATTGCATATTGAAATCCGTTATTTACACAATCATGGTTTCTAATTTCCACAAAATTTCTCAACCTGACTTCCGGGAAATATAGATTTGCCTGCAATTCAAAATCTTCAATTTCCGCCTCAAATCCTTCAAAACCTTTTTCCATAAACTCTTCAAAGGTTATTTTCCCGTTTATATCGACTGGCTGACCGTTGCGGTTAATAAATATCATAGGGGTTTGCAGAACATAGTCTATATAATCTTCAAACGTAAAATTATCATCAATCCTACCTACAAAGCCGCACCTGTCATTGTCTGTGTTAAGCCAGCTTAGGGCGCGAAAACTCTTGTATCCGGTTTCAACTCCGCCTCTTATTGGTGAATTTGCAAAAATAGCAGTCATAAAAGGGACTAATTTATTTGCAATACGGAATTTTCTAATGGCATCTTCTTCGCTTTCAAAATCAAAACAAGCCTGTATTCCGGCAGTTTCTCTCATCATTACATCAGATAAAATTCCCCAGAGATATTTTGCCATTAATTTGTAACGTTTTTTAGGAATTAAATTTATTGATTTGTGGGTGGAAAGCGGAGAAACCCCGTAATTTAAAAGGGCAATTCCTGATTTTTTTAAGATTGGCGACATTTTTAGATTGAGTGAATTGATTTTTTTCTCCAGAGCAGAGATAGAATATTCGGGTTTAACGCTTAATTCAATCTGACAGCCCGGCTCAAGAGTGATTGTGTCATGTCCCTGTTTAAGTCCTATTATATTGTAATCATCTGTAATGTAATCCCAATTTTCTTCTCTTGCAAATGCTCGTAAAAAATTACATATTCCAAATTCTGATCCATAATCTGCGGCTTTAGAAGTTACTTCAAAGACAGGCAGTCTTTCATACTCAATCCCTGTTTTATGCATACTTGCAGGTTTACAGCCATGTGTAAACAATTTGATTATGTCGCGTTTTTCCAATCTTTTTTCTGTTTTTACGTTACTCACGTTATCCCCCGTTCTTATTAATTATAACAAATAAAAATTAACAAAGAAAATTATTTTAAACATTTACCTGTGTGTGGTATTATAATTAGTATGATGAACTACTTCGAACGGGCAAGATATTTTAGGACAAAAAAAAGATTAGGACAGAATTTTCTGATTAACGGTGACGTAATTCAGGCTATAATTGAATATGCGGATATACAACCGGATGACACAGTCATTGAAATAGGACCTGGAGTCGGATTTGTAACAGAACAGCTTGTGAAGCATGCCCAAAAAGTTATAGCAATAGAACTGGATGAAGAAGCTGTCAAAGAATTAGAAAAACTTGAAGCGGATAATTTAGAAATAATTCATAAGGATATTTTAAAGACAGATCTTTCAGAACTTTGCGAAGACAAGATTAAAATAGTTGCAAACATTCCTTATTATATAACAAGCCCGATAATTGCGCACCTGCTTGGTGAAGTAGATGATTTGGATAATAGAAACAGAAACAAAATTACTGATATAATCCTTATGGTTCAGGAAGAAGTTGCACGCCGGATGACAGCTGATGAAAATTCACCTGCCAAACAGTACGGACTTCTGACTATTTTGTCACAATTTTGGGCAGAGGTAGAGTTATTAAAACTTGTCGGACGGAAATCCTTTTATCCTGCACCAAAAGTCAATTCAGCTCTCGTTAAACTAACTGTGAGAGAAAAACCGCTTTTGGATTTAAGTGATTATACACACTTTAGAAAAACCGTTAAAGCAGGATTTTCCCAACGCAGAAAAAATATTAAAAACTGCCTTGTAAGCAACGGATTTAGCAAAGAAAATGTAAAAAATGCATTAGCAAAACTCGGATTAGACGAAAATATCCGCGGCGAAAAACTGTCAATAGAAATGTTCGGGAAATTGTCAGAGGAGTTGAAAAATGGACAATAAAAGTATAAAAATCATGTGTCCAGCAAAAATTAATCTGACTTTAAAAGTTTTAAACAAACGTGAAGACGGTTTTCATAACATAGAAAGCATAATGCAGACCATAAACCTGTTTGACTATCTTACTATAACAGTAGAACAAAGCAGCAGTTTTTCGGTGAAACTTTCCGGAACCAGCAATGAAATACCTTACGATAAAAGTAATATTGTTTATAAAGCCTGTCTTTTGTTTGCAGAACGCACAAATTTATCCGCGCATAAGATTGATATCTTTATAGAAAAACATATACCGGTAGCCGCAGGACTTGCCGGCGGAAGCACAGACGCCGCAGGCACATTTTACGGATTGAACGCATTGTTTAATAAACCTTTAAATAGGGATGAACTACATGAATTGTGCGCTAAATTAGGATCCGATTTGAATTTTTGCCTTGAAGGCGGGCGTCAAAAGACAACAGGACGTGGGGAAGTTCTGGAAAATTTGCCGTTTGAAGAATTTTCAGTATCGCTTATCAAACCTCTGAATTTAGGTATTAGCGCAAAAGAAGCATATACAAAATTCAGTAAAAAACAGGCTTATACAGATGAATTGCGTACGAATTTTGTTAACGATTTAGAATGGGGATTGATAGATGACTATAAGGAATTGCAGCAAATAAAGACCCGATATCCGGAGGCAGTGATGTCAGGATCAGGCTCAACATATTTTGTTTGCGGTCAGGAGTTTGAGAATGAGGAAGGTTATTGGATAAAGAATAATCTGCACTCTGTTCCGTATGGCGTAAAATCTTACATGGATTAAAACCAGAGCGGATTTATATACGATTTTTAAAATAACGTCTTTACGAAAACAACAGTCCTCTGTATTTGAGAGGACTGTTGTTATATTTATATAGCGATTATTTTGAGCATCCGCAAACTACTTTATCGCAGCCGCAAGCCTGAGCTTTCAATGAATCGGCTTTGTCAGTTTGTTCCCACGGTACAACAATATCAGTTCTGCCCATATGACCATAAGCTGCCAACAACTGATAGAATTGACCGCCGTTTTTAGCCGGCAGACCGCGTAAGTCAAACTGATTAATGATTGCAGCCGGTCTTAAGTCAAAGTTTTTAGCTACAAGTTTAGAAATTTCATCATCAGAAATTTTACCAGTGCCGAATGTATCAACCATGATAGAAACAGGTTCAGCAACACCAATTGCATACGCGAGTTCTATTTCACATTTTTCAGCTAAACCGGCAGCTACAATATTTTTAGCTACATATCTTGCTGCATAAGCGGCAGATCTGTCGACTTTTGTCGGATCTTTACCTGAGAAAGCGCCGCCGCCGTGACGAGAGTAACCGCCGTAAGTGTCTACTATTATTTTACGCCCTGTTAAACCAGCATCACCTTGAGGTCCGCCTACTACAAACCGTCCGGATGGGTTTACAAGGATCTTTGTTGTATCATCAAGTTTAATTGTTTCGTGCGCAAAAACTTCATCTATAACATATGCAATAACATCGCGTCTGATTATATCCTGAACTTTTTGGTTGTCACTTTCACCGTTAATTTCCGGATCGTGTTGGGTTGAGATAAGGACAGTATCAATTCTTGCAGGTTTACCGTCAACATATTCAACAGTAACCTGAGATTTTCCGTCCGGTCTGAGGTAACTCAATGTACCGTCTTTTCTGACCTGTGCTAATCTATGTGATAATTTATGTGCAAGGCTTATCGGTAAAGGCATTAATTCAGGTGTTTCGTTGCAAGCATAACCGAACATAATTCCCTGATCTCCTGCTCCGATATTTTCAGTTTCTGATACTGAAGTGTCAGCATTATCAGAACGAGATTCCAGAGCTTTATTAACTCCGCCTGCTATATCACTGGACTGTTCGTCAATACTTGTTAAAACAGCACAGGTTTTGTAATCAAAACCGCCGCCATTGGTACCGATATAACCGATATTTTTAATAGTGTTTCTAACAACCGCCGGAATATCTACATAGCAGTCCGCGGTAATTTCGCCGCATACAAGCGCCATGCCTGTAGTAACTGTAGTTTCAGCAGCTACACGCGCCTGCGGGTATTTTGTCAAAAATTCATCCAAAATCGCGTCAGATATCTGATCGCAAACTTTGTCGGGGT
This sequence comes from Candidatus Gastranaerophilales bacterium, assembly GCA_944322865.1. Taxonomy (GTDB): domain Bacteria; phylum Cyanobacteriota; class Vampirovibrionia; order Gastranaerophilales; family Gastranaerophilaceae; genus CALUVH01. The sequence continues at coordinate 3,224 of CALUQJ010000024.1, read as the reverse complement.
GACCTTCTGTAACTGATTCAGAAGTGAACAAAAAATTTCTTGGTGTCATTTCCAATTTCTCCTTAATTTATTTTGTACCGGCCGGTAAGTTTTTTAATTCCAACCCGGCCACATCATTAACTGATAGTGTAAATCAAAGAACTTTTAAAATCAAATAATGTGTGAACAATTATTAAAAATTTATGCCAGAAAAACTAAACTATTTTGCCCACTCTTTAAACAATAAAATATTAAATAATCGTTAATTTTGCTGACTTTTACTAAAATAGCCTTAAAATGATAATATAAGTAACAGTAAATGGAGTTGGACTATGGTAGATTTTAACAAACTGACTAATTATTCTCAAGAAATTTTGTCATCTGCAAGCGCAATTATGAACTCGCACAAGAATACAGAATTGCAGCCGGAACATATTATGCTTGCGATGATTAGAGATAACGGAATTATAAAAGATTATTTGACTGATTTGCGGCTTCTTACACAGAGTTTTATAGACAAAGTTGTTGCAGCCGTAAACGCATTCCCAACAATATCTACACCGCCTAACACAAGCCAATTGTTTCTCTCAAACGAAACAGTAAGACTGCTTGATTCCGCGCAGGATATTGCAGGAGAAATGAAAGATGAATTTGTGGGTATTGAATTGATTTTACTTGCGATGACAAGACTCGATAATTCAAATATCCAAAAACTCCTGAAAGATTTCAGAGTTGAAAGCTCAAATGTATTGAATGTAATGAAAAAAATAAGAGGGAATAAAAAAGTGGATAATAAAAATGCAGAAGAAAATATGAAAGCACTTGAAAAATATTCAACTGACCTTACTGCCCTTGCAAGAAAAGGCAAACTCGACCCTGTAATCGGGCGTGATGAAGAAGTAAGAAGAATTATTCAAGTACTTAACAGAAGAACAAAAAACAACCCTGTTCTTATAGGTGAACCGGGAGTCGGAAAAACCGCTATAGTTGAAGGACTAGCCCAGCGTATCGTAAGAGGCGATGTGCCGATGAGTCTTAAAGATGTTAAACTAATTTCACTGGATTTAGGCGCACTCGTTGCAGGAGCCAAATTCCGCGGTGAATTTGAAGAACGTTTGAAAGCTGTCCTTAAAGAAGTCGAAGATTCAAACGGCGAAATTGTGATGTTCATTGATGAATTACACACAGTGGTCGGCGCTGGAGCTACTGAAGGTTCTATGGATGCCGGCAACCTCTTAAAACCAATGCTTGCAAGAGGCGTTTTAAGAACAATCGGCGCAACCACAATTAATGAATACAGAAAATACATAGAAAAAGATCCGGCGCTCGAACGCCGTTTCCAGCCTGTTATGGTTGATGAACCTAGTGTAGAAGATACAATAAGTATCTTGCGTGGTCTTAAAGATAAATACGAAGTTCACCACGGAGTCAGAATACTTGATGATGCACTGATTGAAGCAGCAAAACTTTCCGACAGATACATCACTGACAGATTTTTGCCGGATAAAGCAATTGACCTGATTGATGAAGCCGCATCTTCTTTACGTATCCAGATAGACTCTATGCCGGAAGAAATAGATTCCATGCTCCGTCAAAAAATTCAATTAGAAATCGAACGTGAAGCACTTAAAAAAGAAGACAGTGATGAAGCTAAAGCAAAAGTCGAAGATATATCAAAACAGATTGATGAACTTGAAGCAAAAACCTCTAAACTCAAAGCACAATGGGAAAGCGAAAAAGCCACAATCACAGGTGAAGCCGGTTTAAAAGAACAAATAGAAGACGTCAAGCGCAAAATTGAAGAAGCTGAACGCAACACTGATCTGCAAACCGCCGCTGAACTTAAATACGGCAAATTGCTTGAATTAGAAAAACAATTAAAAGCAATACAAAACAAAGAAAGAGTATCAAATCAACTTCTCAAAGAAGAGATTGACGCTGAAGATATTGCAAATGTCGTAAGTAAATGGACTGGTATTCCCGTAAACAAACTCGTTGAAAGTGAAAAACAAAAATTACTCAATATGGAAGAAATACTACATAAACGGCTTATCGGTCAGGATGAAGCAGTTGAAACGGTTTCTGATGCAATACGTCGTGCGCGTTCCGGTTTAAAAGACCCAAAACGTCCGATAGGTACATTCTTGTTCTTAGGACCGACAGGTGTTGGTAAAACCGAATTAGCAAAAGCCCTTGCAGAATTTATGTTTAATGATGAAGATGCGCTTATCCGTATTGATATGTCTGAATATATGGAAAAACACAATGTCGCAAGGCTTGTCGGTGCGCCTCCAGGATACGTAGGTTACGAAGAAGGCGGTCAGTTAACCGAAGCCGTCAGAAGAAAACCATATTCCGTTGTGCTTTTTGATGAAATTGAAAAGGCTCATCCGGATGTGTTCAACATAATGCTCCAAATCTTTGATGACGGACGTTTAACGGATTCAAAAGGCAGAACAATTGACTTTAAAAATACCCTTATCATTATGACAAGTAACATCGGCAGTGATATAATTCTTGAAAATACTCTCAATTCAATGATGTCACAGCAGGACTTTGAAGAAACAAAAGACAAAGTTATGGAAGTCTTAAAAAGCCGTTTCAAACCGGAATTTTTAAACAGAATAGATGAAACAATATTCTTTAAAGCACTGAACTTACAGCAATTGTCTGCAATAGTCGATATCCAGATGGATTATTTAAGAAAACTACTTGCTGATCAGGAAATAGAATTTACAATAACTGATGAAGCTAAAGAATTTCTGGCAACACGCGGATTTAACCCTGTATACGGCGCAAGACCGCTGAAACGTGTAATCCGTCAGCTGGTAGAAAACCCGCTGTCAAAATTGCTGCTTGAACAGAAATTCCGTCGCGGCGATATGGTTGTAATTGATGTTGATAATGATGAAATTACATTCACCAAAGTAGATAATAACTAACAGACTGTTATGTATGTTACAGAACTGATAAAACCTCTTGATTAAGAAGTTACAAACAAAACCAGGTAATGTGAATATTCCGCATTGCCTGGTTTTTATATTAAGGACTTAAAATTTTTTGAGCGATAGTGTATAATGGGAATATGAAAAACAAATTACCGAGGAAGTATAGAATAATCAGTAAGGTGCGTCGTTCTGACGCACCAGAAAACATTGTTTCTCTGCGTTATGTCGGTATGCATAATGGGGTTGCCGGCGATGCCAAAATGGCTAAAACCCTTGTCCGGAGCGGCTTTGCGGGGG